>DASVGS010000241.1:0-7012 GCA_036379435.1 Ignavibacteriaceae bacterium | reverse complement strand
GCCGGGTAAAAGTGAGTATATTGAGATTTATAATCCAAGCCCCGATTCAATAAATATCGGCGGATGGAGATTTGAAGATGAAAATAAAAACATCAACAAATTAATTGAAACTAATTTTTTAATTCCGCCAAAAACTTATTTTGTACTTTTATCCGATTCATCATCAGTCGATCATTTCAATCTTAATGAATATCCGTACAAAAATATTATCGGTACGTCAAGTCTTGGATTAGTTAATACAGGTGAATTGATTTTATTAAAAGATGCCAGAGGATATGTAATAGATTCAGTTTATTACAACAGCAATTGGAATAACAAAAACATTGCAGTTACAAAAGGAAAATCATTGGAAAAAATTAATCCGGGTTTGGATGGAAATGATCCGTTAAACTGGAGCACTTCCGTTAACTCACTTGGGGGCACACCTGGAAATCAAAACAGTATATTTGCAGAAAATTTAAATCAGTCAGCTAATCTCTCAGCAAACCCAAATCCATTTTCTCCGGATAATGATGGGTTTGAAGATTTTGCATTAATAAACTACAATCTTTCTCAGGCAACTGCTCAAGTAAGGATTAAAATATTTGACAGTAAAGGAAGATTAGTACGTACATTGTTAAACAATCAGGCAAGCGGGTCAAATGGTTCAGTAACATTTGATGGACTTGACGATGCTGGATATCCATTAAGGATGGGAATTTATATAATATTTTTAGAAGCACTTAATGATAATTTCGGTGTTGTTGAAACAATTAAATCCACAATTGTAATTGCAAGAAAACTTTAGTCCCCGCAATTGTCACTATTTTAATTTTAAGGTAACTAAACTATCTATAACGAAATAGTTTGTACTATAAAGTTATTTAAGAGATTTTCATCCGAATAACTAAACACAATCCAAGGAGAAGTATGAAGAAATTAATTCAATTATTCCTTTTCATTAGTATAATATTAGCGACAGTTGATTCTTTTGCATTACCACGATTCGCCGTTAAACTCGGCGATAAATGCAGTGATTGTCATTATAATCCAAGTGGCGGATTAATAAGAAATAGTGATGGATGGAATTGGGGAAAAAACACCTTAAGTATGATTTCGGCACGTGACAAAGATTTTATTATGTCACCAAGAATTTCTGATAATATTTCAATCGGGCTTGATTATAGAACACAATATATTTATTCGCAATCAAGCAAAAGAACATATTTCCAGAATATGACTGCTGCGCTGCACACAAATTTTGCATTATCAAAACAAATTAATCTTGTTGGTAAATACGATTTTGTAAATGTTCTTTGGGAAGGTTACGGAGTCGCAAAAATCCTTCCTGCAAATGGATATATTAAAGCCGGTGTATACGTTCCTAATTATGGAATAAGGCTGGATGATCATACAGCGTATACCAGAGAGGGTTTGATCTTTAATCCATTTTATAGAGAAGCCGGAGTTGAGATAGGATTTTTTGCTGATAAATGGCTATACGTAAGTGCAAGTGCAGGCTCCAACTTAACTGATGCTACAACTAATTATTCAAAAGATCCAACTTACATAGCAAGATTGGAACTGACACCAAATTTGGGTGATATTGGTTTAATGTTTGGCGGATCTGTTGCATCAGTAAAACTTGGCAGCGCCGGCTCTACTTTAAATACAAACATGTACGGCGGATTTTTTGGCTTTGGATATGATGAGTTTACATTACTTGCAGAATATGATTTAGCGAATGATCTATACTTTGCTGATGTAAAATCAAATATGCTTATGGTAGAAGCTGCTTATGGATTATTTACAGGACTTGAAGCGGTTGTTAGATTTGACAGAATAGATTACAATACCGATGTTAGTTCAGATGAAATATCCCGCCTTATCTTTGGATTTGAATTTCACCCATACAGTTTTATTGAAATAAAACCTCAGTACAGGTTACTATTAGAAGATCCTTCTGTTGATAATGATTCCTTTGTTCTTCAGTTGCATTTTTGGTATTAGTAAAATAAATATTGTGGAGTCAGTCTTAAGGTTGACTCCGCAAAAAACATTACAAATCGCAATTAATAATTTCCTACCTATAAGCATCAGCCATGGCAGACTAACTTCATATTCATTATATTTTAGCTATCAATTAATCAATCTGATCTATAAATATGGAAAACCGATCATCAAAAGTTAGACGACAAGGTTTAGAAGACGTATTTAGTTCACGAATTAAAAAGTTCCAGCGTTTAATGCGCTACAAAATCCGTGAGATACTTCTTGTATCAAGTATTTATGATAATTATCTCTTTGAAGAAGACGGCAGACTTTATGAATTGATTCGTGAAGAGTATCAGACACTAAATCTTAGTTTCGCTCCTGAGCTTATACACGTTACAACCGGAGAAGAAGCACTTGAAATGTTAAGTGGTCAGCATAATTATGATCTTATCATAACAACACTTCACATTGAAGATATGCACGTGGTTAAGTTTGCTCAAATGGTCCGGCAATCCGGAATTAACCTTCCAATTGTTTTGCTGGCTTATGATAATCGTGAGCGAAAAGAACTTACTACAAATTATGATACTTCCATCTTTGAAAGAATATTTATCTGGAGTGGTGATTACCGTTTACTTATTGCCATCGCAAAATTAATTGAAGATCGTGTTAATGTTGAAAATGATACTAAAAATATTGGTGTACAATCAATAATTGTAGTTGAAGATAATATTAAATTTTATTCATCCTATTTGCCAATCATCTACACTGAAATTTTTATTCAATCGCAAAAGCTGATTAAAGAAGGAATTAATCTGACGCATAAATTTTTGCGAATGCGGGCGCGTCCAAAAATTTTGCTCTTTACAAATTATGAAGAAGCCTGGTCGTATTATGAAAAATATCAGGAGTATGTGCTTGGATTAATACTCGATATAAATTTCAGACGTCATGGCGTAAAAGATCCTGAAGCAGGAATAAAATTTGCACGTACTGTTCGTTCACAGCACGATGATATTCCCATTCTGCTGCAGTCCAGCGATGCCGGATTTAGAGAAAAAGCATTTGAAATCGGTGCTTCATTTTTGCATAAAAATTCTCCCAGATTACTTCACGAATTAAGAGATTTTATGCTTCAGAATTTTGGGTTTGGAGATTTTGTTTTTATAAATAATGAAGGTAAAGAAGTTTTTAGGGCTGCAAATTTATCTCAGTTAGAAGAAGCATTAAAATCTATTCCGGATGAGAGTTTAGTATACCATGCATCCAGAAATCATTTTTCTAAATGGCTTAAAGCCCGTACTGAGTTTTACCTTGCCCATAAATTACGACCCCATAAAGTTGGTGACTTTCAATCGGTACAGGGTTTACGCGATAGACTTTTAAGCTCTCTGCAGGAGTACAGAAGACTTCAGCAGAGTGGAATAATACTTGATTTTAGAACAGATCTGTTTGATCCTAAAAATAGTTTTGCAAGAATTGGCGGTGGTTCTTTGGGTGGTAAAGCCAGAGGTTTGGGATTTATAAATACGTTAATAATCAATTATAATCTTAGCCATAAATTTGATGACGTTGAAATAAGCGTACCTTCTGCAATTGTAATTGGTACAGAGGTTTTTGATAGATTTATTAGTGCAAACAAATTAGATCAGCTTGCATATGTGGAGACCGACGATCTTGAAATTACAAGAAAATTTGTTAATGCTGAAATTTTTCCGGTTGAGATTATTAGTAAGCTCAGAGAATTTCTTGAAATAACTAAATCACCGCTGGCAGTTAGATCTTCGAGTCTTCTGGAAGATTCTCAGTTTCTTCCCTTCGCCGGTGTTTACGAAACATATATGATCCCAAACAGCAATCCCGATTTGGATATAAGATTGGATGAACTGCTGCAATCAATAAAAAGTGTTTATGCTTCAACATTTCATAAAAAGGCAAAAGATTATATTAAATCTACTTCTTATGGATTAGAAGAAGAAAAAATGGCTGTTGTTATACAAAGATTGGTTGGTGCACAAAGAGAAGAAAGATTTTATCCGGATTTTGCCGGCGTTGCCAAGTCTTATAATTTTTATCCAATCGAACCACAAAAGCCAACCGATGGAATAGCTCTTGTTGCACTTGGTTTGGGTAAGACAGTTGTCGAGGGTGGAAATGCTATCAGGTTTTGTCCCAAGTATCCCAAACACATGCTTCAATTTTTTTCCACAAAAGAAACATTAAAAAATGCGCAACAAGATTTTTATGCGCTTGATCTAAATGGAAAACTGGATCACAATCCTGAAAGTATTGAAGATACACTGGTTAAAAGCTATCAACTTTCCGACTCTGAAAAAGACGGAACGCTCTTTTCCGTGGGCTCAACTTATACTCAGGAAAATGAAGGCATATATGACGGGATTTCAAGAAACGGAGTTAGAGTTGTTACTTTTGCACCTATTCTAAAACATAAAATTTTTCCACTGCCGGAAATACTTGACTTACTTTTGGATTTTGGTTCATGGGGAATGGGTACTCCTGTAGAAATTGAGTTTGCTGTAAATCTTAATGTTCCTGCGGGAGAAAGAAAAGAATTTGCAATGCTTCAAATGCGTCCAATGGTACTTAGCCGCGAAAGCGAAGAATTGATGATTGGTGAAGTTAAAGAAGAAGATATAGTTTGTAAAAGTAATCATGTACTTGGCAACGGAGCCATAAATGGAATTTATGATATTGTGGTTGTTGATATAAATAAATTTGAACGAAGCAAAAGTAAAGATGTTGCTTTAGAGGTAAGCAAACTGAATTCTAAACTTCTTGCTGAAAGAAGACCGTACTTATTATTTGGCGTTGGCAGGTGGGGTTCTCTTGATCCCTGGCTTGGAATTCCTGTTACGTGGGATCAGATTTCTGGTGCGTCAGTGATTGTTGAATCAGGATTTAAAGATTTTAGTGTTACACCATCACAGGGATCTCATTTTTTCCAAAACTTAACTTCATTTAGAGTGGGTTATTTTACCGTTAACTCAGATGATCATATAAATTTTATTGATTGGGATTGGCTAAGCAAGCAGCCTGAGATTGAAGAACTTGAGTATACCAGGCATTTAAGATTGAACTCCCCTATGAGTGTAAGAATTAATGGTCATGAGGGTCGTGGAATTATTTTAAAACCAGGAGTTGACTTAGCTGAAGTATAAAAATTTAAATATTGCTTTTTTGATTGAGATATTTGTTGGTTTCGGATGCATCATATCAATCAGTTTAATAGGTAATAAAGGCTTATCAGCTTTGGCAATTCTTGCATTGCGTCCGTTAATATTAGAGCGCGAAAAAATTGATGATGAAAAATCTTATTTCAAGTTTTCTTACAAGATTTTATCTAACAGCCTATTTATAATTTTTCTGATGATAATTTTTGAAATCATTATAATTCAATTTATCCCTGTTTGGAGTGCTAAACTTCCTCCTGTAAATGAACTTTTTATAATTATAATTCCATTTTTCTTGCTTACTCGCGGTATAGTTGGATTCATTAATTCTACAAACTTAGATTCAAAAAATTAATCATATCGTTTCCCCCATTATTTTCCATCTCTAAAAGCCAAGTAATAAAAATGTTATATTAGTATTCAGGAAAAATCAAAAAAGAAAATTTTAAATGAGCTTAACTCTCCAGGAAGTAACTTCAAAAAAACAACTAAAAAAATTTATAGCCTTTCCATACGATCTATACAAAGAGAATAAATATTTTATTCCGCCTTTACGATTTGATGAGATGAAAACTTTAAATAAAAATGTAAATCCTGCTTTTGAATTCTGTGATTCAAAGTACTGGCTTGTTTATAAAGGCGATCGGGTTGTAGGAAGAGTTGCCGGAATAATTAATACAAAATTCAACAATAAGTTTGATAAAAAAGAAGCGCGGTTTGGTTGGATAGATTTTGAAGAAGATTTATCAATTGCAGCTTTACTTTTAAACACTGTTGAGAAATGGGCTTCGGATATGGGAATGAAAAGCATTCATGGTCCTTTAGGTTTTACAGATATGGATGGTGAAGGTATGCTGATTGAAGGATTTAATGAAGTAAGTTCGCTGGGCAACATTTACAACTATCCATACTATCCCGATTACATTGAAAAACTTGGTTATTCAAAAGATATCGATTGGATTGAATTTGACGCAAAGATTCCAAAAGAAACTCCCGAAAAAATTGTAAGAATTTCTGAAATTGCCTTACAAAGAAATAAACTTCATGTTCCGGTTTTTAAAAAGGCCAAAGATATGCTGCCTTATGCAAGAGATATTTTTGTATTGATAAATCAAACATATAAAGATCTTTATGGATTTGTAGAACTGACTGATAAACAAATAGATTTTTATGTAAAGCAATATTTTTCTTTCATCAAGCCAGAATACTTACCCCTTGTACTGGATGAGAATAATAACCTGGCGGCATTTGGAATTACTATGCCTTCATTAAACTCTGCACTTCAAAAAATAAACGGAAGACTTTTTCCATTTGGATTTTTGTACATCTTAAGAGAAATGAAAAAAAGCCGTAGATTAGATCTATATCTTACAGCAGTTAGAACTGATTTACAAAATAAAGGTGTAAACGCTCTTTTGATAAATCAAATAAATAAAGTTTGCATCCAAAATCATATTACTAATGTTGAAACAAATCGTGAACTTGAAAGCAATGAAAAAGTACAAGCTCAATGGAAACTGTATGATGTCCGTCAGCACAAGAGAAGACGATGCTACAAAAAATTATTAACTTAATTTTTATTACTAAAATTAATTTTGAATATGACTGAATTTTTAATAATCCAGGATATTGTAGTCATACTTCTGGTTTCTCTTCCAATCATTTTTTTATTTAAGAAAATTAATCTTCCCAGTATAGTTGGATTTCTGCTCGCAGGTATGATTATTGGCCCCTTTGGATTTAACCTGATAAAATCAGTTAACCAGATAAGCGTGATGGCAGAGATTGGTGTAATGATTTTAATGTTTACTATCGGTTTGGAATTTTCCCTCTCCCAATTAATCAGA
>DASVGS010000240.1:0-4324 GCA_036379435.1 Ignavibacteriaceae bacterium | reverse complement strand
GCTATCTTTCTCGCTGTGTCTTAAAATTTCATTTCCATTTTCTATACTGTTTATCAATGATAAAAAAGTATGTGTTACTCCTTTTGGTCTGCCTGTAGAACCCGATGTAAAGATCACAACAGCTTTATCCGTTAAAGAAGGGAATACAGGGGTGATCATTTCTGATCCTGAATGAAAATCGCTGATTAAAATAATATTTAATCCATTTGTTTTTTTTAACTGTAAAAATTTTCTGTCTGTTATCAAATATCTAAAATTATGATCCTCAAGAATTGAAGATATTTCTTCATCTAATAATTTTGTATTTAACGGAACCGGAACAGCACCCAACATCCATATTGCAATTATTGTATTTATTAATTCAACATTATCAGAAATCAATAAAGGTACATAATCGTTTTTATTTATTCCCTGCTTAATTAAGCCATTTGAAAATCTAGAAGAAGCATGAAATAAATCATAATATGTAATTGAAATATTTTTCGTTATTACTGCTGTAAGATCTTTTCTGCTGGAAAAATTGAAGAAAGTTTTTGAGATTTTTGAATCCATTCTATAAAATCATTTCATGATCTTTATAAAATTAATCCTATTGAAAGCAGTAAACCATAAAGAGCGGAAAACTTAGCGGATAATTCCAACGTTTTATTTAATTGCGTACCTGTAAGCAGATAAATCATTTTAACAAGTGTAATTGCAAGCGGGAGAGTTAAATAAGGCAGAAAAATCCAAAAATTAAAACCATATTTGAAGTGAAGTAGAAAAGGAACAAAAAATGAAATCAAAATAAAAAAGACATACTCGAATCTTGAAAATTCTTTTCCTAATAATACAGCAAGAGTTTTTTTACCTGCATTTTTGTCTTCTTCAATATCACGATAATTATTTACAATTAAAATATTTGTTATTAATGCTCCAACTGGCAAAGAGATTAAAATCGATAGAAAATTTATTTGTTGGGTATGCAAATAAAATGTTCCAACGGTACCTACGATACCAAAAAAGATGAAAACAAATAAATCACCCAGACCATTATACGCTAATGGAAATGGACCTGCAGTATATGCTAAACCTGCAATGATTGAAAAAATACCAACCCACAAAATGATTATTCCTACCGAATATACAAGATACAGACCGAGTAAAAATGCTATCGAGAAAACAATAAAGATTCCCCATTCCATCTCTTTAACAGAAATTAATCCTGAAGCTAAAACACGTAATGGTCCTTTTCTTTCAACTGTATCCGATCCCTTTAAATGATCATGAAGATCATTTGTAAAGTTTGTACCAATCTGAATGAGTACTGAACAAATCAACGCTACGATCGAGTAGTGAAGAAAAAAAACTCCATGATAAACTGCCAATGCTGATCCAACCATAACAGGAACGACAGCTGCGGGAAGTGTTCTTGGTCTGCTTGCAAGAATCCAACTTTGAAATTTTGAAATATTTTTTTTTGTTTGTTTCATTAAGGCAGTTTAGGAAATTTTTTAAAGTCCGGTTTACGTTTTTGGTTGTATGCTTTTTTACCTTCTTGAGCTTCTTCACTCATATAGTACAGTAAAGTAGCATTGCCAGCAAGTTCCTGAATTCCACTTTGTCCATCAAGTTCTGCATTAAAAGCAGATTTAAGAACGCGAATGGCCATAGGGCTATGCTGTAAAATTTCCATTGCCCATTGAATACCTTCTTCTTCAAGTTTATCAACAGGAACAACTTTATTTATTAAACCCATATCTAATGCTTCTGTTGCATTATACTGTCTGCATAAATACCAGATTTCTCTTGCTTTCTTTTGTCCAACCATTCTTGCAAGATAACTTGAACCAAATCCTCCATCAAAGCTGCCTACTTTTGGTCCTGTCTGTCCGAAGATAGCATTGTCGGCAGCGATAGTTAAATCACACATTACATGCAGAACATGCCCACCGCCAATTGCATATCCTGCAACAAGAGCTATTACAACTTTGGGAATGCTGCGAATTAGTTTTTGTAAATCCAAAACGTTTAATCTGGGAACACCATCTTTACCAACATAACCCATATCACCTCTTATGCTTTGATCCCCACCAGAACAAAAAGCATATTTACCATCCTTTGCAGGTCCGTATCCGGTTAACAAAATTACACCTATTTTCTGATCTTCACGTGCATCAGAAAATGCATCATACATTTCAAAAACCGTTTCTGGTCTAAAGGCATTTCTTTTTTCCGGTCGATTGATCGTAATTTTTGCTATGCCGTCCATCTTTTCGTAGATAATATCTTTATACTCTTTTTCTTTTTTCCATTCGAAATTCATAATAAATCCTAAATAAAATGATGATGATAAACTACTTAATTTGAATTCTTAATTAATAATTCTAAAACTATTTCTAAAACTGTCCTAAATAATTTAAAACTATTTCAATAAATCTTTTTGGTTCTTCCAGATGAGTATTGTGACCAGAGTTACGTACTATTTTATGTTTAGCTTTAAAAAATCGTTTTGCAAGCCTGGCGTTAATTCCTGTAAACTTTGTGTCAAGATCACCAGTGATTAGTAAAACTTTTAATGGAATCTTTTTTAGTTTATCGTGTACTGGGGGCATTATACCTGTGCTAAACCCTTTTAAAATATTTGCATATCCGGTTTTGCTGCCAGAAGCTTTTTTCTTTTTGATCTTTTTTAATTTATCATTTGAAAATCTTCTCTGTGTATTAAATATCTCCTGATCATGCCACATTTCTATAAATTCTTCCATAGTATGAGTTTCAATAAATTCTGCAAGCTTTAAATCTTCCTCGTATCTTTTCTGGCGCTCTTCATCGTTCTTAATTCCTGCAGAAGACGCTTCTAAAATTAACCCTTTAACATCTTCCGGATACATTGAAGCATAAGTTAATGCTATACGACCGCCCATTGAATATCCTAAAAGAAAAATTTTATTTTGTGTAAGATGATCTTTAACATATTTAATCTGACTCATAATTGAATCAATGCTGTAATGCATTGAACTTCCGGGCGCATCACTTTTGCCATGTCCAATAATATCGAGAGCCAAACAATTATACTTATCAGGTATTTGTTCAAAAACCGGAAACCAGTCTTCGGCACATCCGGTAAACCCATGTAAAAATAAAATATAATCTTTACTCTTATCAATCTCTCTTAAACTTTCTAAATTTAATTTTACGCCGTTAACATCAAGTTTCATAATTCCTCAAAAATTTTTCTACTAACTTATTAGATTTTTTCCAAAATTTTTTTCGTAATAATAAAGAATAATCTGAATTAGTTTTAATTTCAAACACTGCAGTTTTTTTTCTGATAGATGATACTTTGATATGATTTATAATTTCCTGCTGTGACTTTAATTCTTTATAATCTACTTCAAATGCTTCTGCCAATTTTTTAAATGAAATATTTGACGGTACTAAAAAATATTTTTCAAAAACATTTTTATAATCTGCTATAGGTAAAAATTTAAATATAGCCCCGCCATTATTATTTATAAGTATCGTTATTAAGGGGATATTATATTTCTTTGCAATCCACAAGCTATTTATATCATAGTAAAAAGATAAATCCCCCGTAATAAGATAAGTGGGATTTTTTGATTGAGCACAAATTCCCAAAGCTGTTGATGTGATGCCATCAATACCGCTTGCCCCGCGGTTTTGGAACACCGTAATATTTTTATTTGTAACAGAAGCAAAAAAATCGAGATCTCTTATGGGTACACTATTTCCAATCATTAAATTAGAATTTGGCGGAATAGAATCAACTATGGTTAATAAAACTCCTGTCTCATTATTTTTTTTTGAGATTGAAAAATTTTCCAGTTTTAGCTTATCAATTTCTAAATCAAGTAATTTAATTTTATTTAACTGCTGTGAAAAAGTATGACCACTAATTGATTGCAATAAATATTCGACTAATAATGTTTCATTACATTTAATAATTTTGTTTCTATGTGATGGATCAAATAAGTCGCCAAATTTATTTATCGTAAAACCCTTTGGTTTAACAGCAGCAAGGTAATTTTCAATTTTAGGAGATGTAAGCGGTCTTCCAAAATGGAGTACAAATCCGGGAGAAAAAATTTTAGTAAATAATTCAGATCTGATGAGAGCATCATAATTGACAATCAAATTTGACATTGGATTGCGTCTAAATCGTAATCCGCTTGATGCATCAGCAAATACCGGCAGAGAAAATTTTTGTGAAAACTTATCAAGTGCAGATATAAAAGAATTGCTGAAATTACCCGGACCAACTGTAATCAAACCTGGGGCACCTTTTTTTAAAAGATTTAAAATTAAATTAATATCCTTATTA
>DASVGS010000239.1:0-2406 GCA_036379435.1 Ignavibacteriaceae bacterium | reverse complement strand
ATTCCTATCAAATTATATCTGTTTTTTAGCTTAAATCAGCATTTTTGTGTGGCACTTGTTTTGGCTGATGAATAATAAAATTCAATTAGCCCAAAGGTGAATAAAATGAAAAAAATATTGATATTAACAATTTTAGTCGTTTCAACTATAGTATTTAGTTCCTGTGATGTTAACGATTCATATTATAACGACTATACTCCTCCATCTCCACCGACAGGAATTCAAGTTATGAATGGAGACAGTAGAGTTGATATTTATTGGAATCAGAACAGAGAAAATGACGTTGCCGGATATAATGTTTATTACAATTACACTTATGAAGGTAAATACACATTAATTGGTTCAACAAGCAGTACACATTACGCAGATTTAGACGCTGTTAATGGAAACAAGTATTACTACGCAGTTGCGGCTTATGATTATAATGGAAACGAAAGTGAACTTAGTTATGATGTAATCTATTCTACACCGAGACCTGAAGGTTTTAATCAATCAATTTTTGATTACATAAGATTCCCGAATAATTCTGGTTATACTTTTACAACTTATTCTACCGTTCCTTATGATGATCAGGAAACAGATTTCTTTTTTGAAATTTACCAGGGAACAGGTTACATAAGAGTTTGGGATGACACTGATATTCAGGATATGGGAATAACATCGGATATTTATGATATTCCATACGCCCCATCAAATGGCTGGAATCCTAACAAAGAAGAAATTGCCAGAGTAGGACACACATATGTTATCTGGACATATGATAATCATTTTGCAAAAATAAGAGTTAATAATATAACTGCTGATAGAGTTGTTTTCGATTGGGCATTTCAATTGGTTGAAGGTGAGCCTCAACTTAAACCTGTTGTAAAAAGTGCTGATCGTAAGTTGGATAATTTGCGATTGGTTAGATAATTAAGATTTTATTACTTTTGTCGTGGATTTGTTTAGTTAGTTTGAAAAACAAGTTCACGACAAACTGATTTAAAATGAAAATATATAATTACATAATAATTCTTCTTTTTGTCTCATCAATTTTATATCCTCAGAGTTCCAACCTCATCAAAAAGAACGAAACAGATAAGATTGCTCAACAGGATGAATTAATTTTTAAAGAAATTGAAACGGGTATTAGAGAAGCTGAAGTAACTAAAATCTCAAAATATTTTGGACAGCAAACGTACTTCAGTTTTTCTAACGGAATAAATGGATATTATAGTAATAATCAGGCGTTTTATGTTGTAGATGATTTTTTTAAACTTTATAGAGTTATCTCTTTTAAGTTTGATCATATCAAAAGCGATAAGAATAATTCATATGCAACGGGAAAATATAATTATGATAACAGAGGTCAGCGGAGTTCGGCACAAGTATATATTTCTCTAAAAAAAATTGGCAATAATTGGAACATAACTCAATTTACAATTAACTAATGTTTAATAAGATAACTGAAAAGTTTAAAGGCGATAGAAAATATTTCTCTATCGTCTTTTTTATTTTAATTATTCTGGCTGTGTCAGGCGTTATTACTGAATCATATTTAAATAACGCTAAAGAGAACTGGAGTAATATCTTAACAAGTGAAATTTCTGCACTAAAAAATTCTATAGAATCTGACTTTAATAAAAGACAAAATGATCTTAAAGAAAAGTTGAATATTGTTAAAACAGATTTAAGGAAATCACTTGCACCCGAAAATGAATCTTACAAAGAAATAGTTAAATTAATTAATGATGATCTGTTTAATGGTTATTCCATCGAAATATTTGCACCGAACGGAAAATTAATTGCCTGGAACCAGATAATTGCAGTAGATCAAAACGAGCTTTTCCCATTAAGTTTTCCTTTAGGAGAAACATATTTCTTATCAAAGGATCTTTTATACTATCTTGCAATAATCGATACTACTCACCTCCAGTCGGATATATTTTATATCTCAATTTCAACTCCAATTGAAGAAAAATTTAAAATAAATAATCAGTATGCTAAAAATATCAGCTTTAAATCCGATTTAATTTCAAAATACCATAATGATCTTTCAATCGATTATTCGCCATTCGCTGAACAGTCAAAAGATGGAAGAAAATTTTCTTTTGAATTATTAAATACAAAGAATAATAAAGTTGGGATGGTATCGTTTACAAAGCCGTTATTAAGCAGTTATATTTCTCAAATAAAAGATACAGCTTCCAAAATCCAATCCCTGTTAGTTGTATTAGCACTGATATTTGTTGGGCTTGGATTGAACAGTGATTTTAGAAAACTGGACTCTTATCTTTTTAAATTATTTTTACTTGTAATTTACTTATCTGCTCTCAGAGCAATAATTTTCGTAGTCGGATTTCCATCCAACTTTATAAATGGTCCGTTATTAGATCCATCATATTTTTCTTCTGCATTTGCCTGGGG
>DASVGS010000238.1:0-2614 GCA_036379435.1 Ignavibacteriaceae bacterium | reverse complement strand
AAAAAGATTCTAAAACAAACTCACTTTGGTCTGAGCTTAAAGATGCAATCCGCGGAAGTGAAGCCGACTACACTGAAATAAAAATTGGTAAAGCAATTTTTCTCCTTGCAGTTCCAATGATACTCGAGTTGATAATGGAATCAACTTTTGCGATTGTTGACATATTCTTTGTAGGAAAACTTGGTCCTTCTGCTGTTGCAACAGTTGGATTGACAGAAACATATTTATTTCTGCTTTACTCAATCGGAATGGGCTTGTCGATGGCTGTTACTGCCATCGTTGCAAGAAGAATCGGTGAGAAGGAAAAAGAAAAAGCCGGTATCAGTGCGGTACAATCAATATTTCTTGCTATTATTATTTCACTTCCATTTGCAGTTGCTGGAATATTTTATTCAAAAGAATTACTAGCCTTGATGGGTGCTGATAATTGGGTTCTTGAACATGGATATAGTTATATGCAATGGATGCTTGGCGGCAATGCAGTGATTATGCTTCTCTTTATCATCAATGCAATCTTTCGTGGTGCAGGCGATGCAGCAATTGCCATGCGCGTTCTGTGGATTGCAAATGGAATTAATATAGTGCTTGATCCGGTTTTGATTTTCGGTTTGGGCCCATTTCCTGAAATGGGAATAGAAGGCGCAGCCGTTGCTACAAATATCGGAAGAGGCATCGGTGTTCTTACACAGCTCTGGTTTCTTTTTAAAGGAGTCAAACATATTAAAGTTCTTCGTTCTCAACTCCACCTGAAATGGCAGGCTGCATTGCAAATCATCAAAACTTCCCTTGGTGGCGTTGGACAAATGATCATTGCAATGACCTCCTGGATTTTTATAATGCGAATTCTTGCTGAGTTTGGAAGCGAAATAATTGCAGGAACAACAATTGCAATGAGAATAATGATGTTTACAATGATGCCTGCATGGGGAATGTCGAATGCAGTTGCAACTCTCGTCGGACAAAATTTAGGAGCCAAAAAACCTGACCGTGCAGAGAAGTCGGTTTGGATTACAGGTATATGGAATATGGTATTCTTAATCGGAGTTGCTGTAGTTTATTTTGTAGCCAGTGAATCTTTGGTTGGAATTTTTACGGATGACCTACAAGTTATATCGGTAGGTGCAATGTGGCTTCGGATTGTTTCGTATTCATATTTCGTTTATGGATGGTGGATGGTTGCATCACAGGCATTTAATGGTGCCGGAGATACTATTACTCCGACAAAAATTAATTTTGTTTTCTTCTGGTTGATTGAAATCCCCCTTTCATACTTTATGTCTAAGACATTGGAGATGGATTATGCGGGAGTTTTCTGGGCAATCTTTATTGCAGAAACTTCGGTTGGATTGTTTACCTTGTGGTTGTTTACAAAAGGTAATTGGAAAACAGTTCGGGTGTAATTTTAAAAAAATTTATTAAACTGGTCTTCGTTAATATTGGAATTTTATAAGGCAGAAAATCTATATGACAAGCAATAAAGAAATAATTGAAAAGTATATGGATGGATTTAACAAATCTGATCATGAACAGATTTTATCCTGTCTTACTGATGACGTTGAATGGATCCTGCCGGGTGTATTTCATCTTTATGGTAAAGATGAATATGATAAAGAGATTGAAAATCCTGCCTTTGAGGGAAAACCACTAATTAGGGTAACAAGAATGATTGAAGAAAATGATATCGTAATTGCAGAGGGGACAGTTAATGCAAAGAAAAAAGATGCCGAATTTATTAACCTGGTTTTCTGTGATGTATTTGAGATGAGGAATGGATTAATAAAAAAACTAACTTCTTATTTAATGCAGATAAAATAATATAAATCAATTAAGCTTAATTAATTGATCAACTATATTCCTGAATTAGATTTTTTAATATGAATTAATTAAACGGGAAAGGATCTCACATGAATCGTGCTTTTACAAAACCTCTGATGCACATTAAAATATTTTTTATCATGCCTGCTGTATTGATTTTCACAGGAAATTTATTTTCCCAATCATATAATGATCTTGAGGCCCTTGGTGGATATAAAACAAAAGTGTTTTTTAGTGCTGGTAATAAAGAACGAGCAAAAATAGTTGCGGAAAGAATGGATCGGGTTTTAGGATTTTATAATAAACTGATCGCTTATGAACCCGATGTTACTTTATTAATACTTAATCCAACCGACTGGCCAAATCATACAACCTTTCCTGTTTATGGAATGCCGCATTATGATGATAAAAGAAATTTATTAATAATCGCTTCAGAGGATAACGATTTCTGGAAAGGCTTTATTCCCCCGGTAGATGTATTGCCGGGTATATTAGCTGAAAAAATCAAGTCGACTTATGCAGATGCAGATGGTAATTTAACAATGCAGCCTTTTTTTGATTTGCTTGCAATTCATGAAATTGGGCATGCTTATCATTTTCAGGCTGGTTTAAATGTTCAGAGAATGTGGATGGGAGAATTGTTCTGTAATATTTTGCTTCATACATACATAGCGGAAAACGAACCGGAGCAACTGCCGGCTCTAACAGTATTTCCAGAAATGGTTATTTCTGCCGGCAAGGATGAATACAAGTATACTTCATTAACTGATATTGAAGAAAGATATGAAGAAATAGGAAC
>DASVGS010000237.1:0-2231 GCA_036379435.1 Ignavibacteriaceae bacterium | reverse complement strand
ACCGCAACAAAAATTCACATAAAATGGAATTCTCATTTAGAGATCCTGACAACTACTTTTTAACAGTAACAGAATATCATGAATATGAGGGTTAGTTCTACAGTAAGGATGAGCAATAATACATATAGTCAATTAAATAATAAACTAACACCGGAACAGGAAACATTATTTCTTACTTTATATGGTAAAGCAATTGATTTTCGTGCAAAAAAATCGATTTTAAACGATAAGTTTGCTCAAGATATAATCGAAAGGGTAGGGATTGATTTATCAAAATTTGCAGATTCCAATAACAGAATAGTTGCGGTTCGGGCTAAACAATTCGATGATTGGGCAAATGATTTTATTTCAAAGAACAAATATTCAACGATTCTCAATTTAGGTTGTGGACTTGATACAAGATATTCCAGAATTAAACCTCCAGCATTTATTCAATGGTTCGATTTAGATTTTCCGGATGTGATTGAACTACGCAAATCGTTTTTTGATGAAAATCAACAATATAAAATGATTGCTCAATCAGTTACAGCAAAAGATTGGATTTTTCAAATCCCAAAAGATACACCGATATTAATTATAGCAGAAGGTCTATTTTCTTACCTAAGTGAAGATGAAGTAAAAACATTACTCAATACACTAACAGATTATTTTAAAAGGGGTGAAATTTTGTTTAATATTGTGAGTCCTGCTTCGGTAAAAAAAACCAAAAATAACATAACAAATAAGACCGGAGCTGTTCAAAAATGGTTGTTAGATGATGTTTCAGCAGTAGATGCTTTGGACGAAAAACTAAATAGAATTAAGGTTTTACCACTATTTAAATCCAAATATATTAAAAAATTACCCTTTAAATTTAGCTTATTATTAAAGTTGGCTAACTTGGATTCTAAATATAAAAATATGATTCAATTACTACATTATGAATTTGGAAGATGAAACACCTTTAGAACAATTAAAAGCTGAGCTTCTGAGCTTAGCCAATCCCGATAAAGCAAAACAATTACAAGGTTTTTTTAAAACAGGGAAAGGAGAATATGCTGAAGGAGATAAAATGTTGGGAATAACAGTACCTAAACAAAGAAATCTTATCAAAAATTATTTTCATTTGTCTATTGATGAAATCGAAGAACTATTGCATGGTGCTTTTCATGAAGAGCGTTTATGCGCGCTTCTTATTATGGTACATCAATTTAAAAAAGGCAACCTTGATAGACAAAAAAGCCTTTTTGATTTATATCTTAAAAATACTCGATATATTAACAATTGGGACTTAGTGGATAGTTCTGCAGAATATATTGTAGGGCCTTGGTTGGAACATAAAAATAAAGCTATTTTGATTGATTTGGCACATTCTGATTCAATCTGGGAAAGGAGAATTGCTATTTTATCCACATTTTGTTATATCAAAGCCGGAAAAGCAGAATGGACATTGAATATTGCTAAGATATTATTAAATGATAACGAAGATTTAATCCAAAAAGCCGTAGGTTGGATGCTACGAGAAGTAGGAAAACGCTGCTCAATGATTGAAGAAATTAATTTTTTGGAACAACATTATAAAACGATGCCTAGAACGATGTTGCGCTATGCCATAGAACGTTTTGATGAAATTGAAAGACAGCGTTGGTTGCACAAATAAATAGACTTATTTGTTAGCAATATGTTTAATTCGCATTAATGAATGATTAACTTTCTTGTAGTACTAGAACCCTCAGCCTGAAATGTTAGGAAATAAATGCCCGGCTGGAAATTTTCTTTCGAAATGATTGTATGCTTATCTTTAATTTTTTTAACATCAATAAATTCCCCAAGGTAATCTGAAATTATAAGTGTTCCTTTAACCGTTGTATTCAATGTAATCTTTTTTGTTGCAGGGTTGGGGTAAAAATTAATTAGATTATTCTTGACAGCTTTTGATATTCCTGAAGTCTTACCATAACTCTGTAAGCTATGACTTTTAATAAATGCACCTGAATCGTACTCTAAATCTATCCCGTCTGCAATGCCAATGGTCATATTGTAAACAGTAGAGGGTACAACAGGGATTTTAAATTCCAATAATGTGGTGAAGCCATCAAACATTACAGGTCCACTTGTATTGTTTACAAAATACTGTGAATTTACACTACTGTTAATGTTATTGATAATAATAGGTAAACTGGTATTAGGAACAAAAGCAAAATTCTGATTGGAATAGTTACCTCCAGAAGGATTAGCCCCTGATATAAAAG
>DASVGS010000236.1:0-3275 GCA_036379435.1 Ignavibacteriaceae bacterium | reverse complement strand
GCGGAGTCGGGATCAACAACCCAATTATTACCTGCATCATTAGTTATAAATTTTGTACTGTCAGATGAAATTGCAAATCCGTTTTGTTGATCAGTAAAACAAATCGAGTAAATTTTAATTCCATTGGTTGGTGCATTTTTCCAATAATCGGATTGTTGTGCAAAAGTTAAACATGAAACAAAAATAACTATTACATACATTTTTAAAATTATTCTCAAATCACGCCTCATGTAATTAGTCTGGAGCGAACTAATAGTCCGCCCCAATCTTCTCATTACTTCTCACTGTTTCACACTGCTTCCCGGTATCTATTTTAATTCAAATTTTATTCAGAAATTTTTCAATTCAAAACTCATAAACAGTTTCTGTCGGATTAAAGCAATCCGTTTTTGCAAAACCACTTTTTTTCGCTTGTATAATTGTCTGCTTTCAATCTATAAAAATAATATCCATCTGGTATTTTTTTAATTTTTCTAAATATGTTGTAAGAACTTAATCCATCCGAAGAAAATTCAATTGCATATGTACCAGGTTCCTTTTCTTCGTCAACAAGCTTTTCAATTATTTTACCATCAGAGTTGTAAATATTTAATTGTACTTTGGTGCTGTAAGGGATACAAAATTTTATAACAGTTTTTTCTTTAAATGGATTCGGATAATTTTGGCTTAAGTGAAACTCAAGTGGAGTGGATTCATCCATCTTAGTATTTTTGCTTAACATTTTCCTTCTCTCCATTTTATACTTTTTAGGAATCGTCAATCACTTTGTTTTTATTTAGATATTACTATCAAAACCTCATCGCGCCCTGGTCAGTTTCGTTTACAAATGAATGATTTTATTTTAAGCAAGGGTAAGCTTTTGATGATAAATAATCTACCACGATTGCGTATTTTTCTATAACTTTTGCGTTTGCAGGTCCAAATTTTTAATAAATTTAATTAACAAATGTCAAGAATTGTCTGAAGTGAAATTGTATTGTGATGGAGAAACACCGAATTGCTTTTTAAAGCATTCAGAAAAGTACGACGGGTTAAGAAATCCGACTTCAAGTGCAATTTCAGAAATATTCCCGATTCTTTTTTCTAAGAGTCCTGCAGCTTTATTTAATCTTATTCTCCTAATCAGATCACTTAGTGTTTCGCCAAACAGTGCCTCGGTTTTTTTTAGAAGCAGTGATCGGCTTACAGATAATTTTTCAGCAAGAACTTCAACGCTAAATGAGGGATCAGAAATTGATTTACTTACAATATCAATTGCATTTTGCAAAAATTTCTGATCAAGAAACCTGATTCTTTTTTCATCAACATCCATTAATCCATATTTTCTAAAATGCTCATGCATTCTTTTTCTTTGATCAAGAAGATTTTTTATTCTTGCCTTTAACTCTGATGCGTCAAATGGCTTCATTATGTAATCATCTGCACCAGAATCTAATCCTAATATTTTATCCTGTATAGTAGCTTTTGCTGTAAGCATTATTACAGGTATATGACTTGTTCGTGAATCATTTTTTATTTTACTGCATAATTGAAATCCGTCCATTTCTGGCATCATAATATCCATAATAATTAAATCCGGAATAATGTCTACTGCTTTCTCCAGTCCTTCTTTACCATCTTTTGCTTCAAATATTTCATAATAAAAATGAAGAATATCAATTATAAATTTTCTAACATCTGGATTATCCTCAACAATCAGTAATCCTGGTTTATTAGAATGTTTAATATCTTTAGTTAACAATGATTCTTTTTTTTCTGATTCCTCAAATTCAAGATTTACTTTTTCTTTTTTAAAATCTCCCTCACAAACTTCCTCAGGTTTTAGATGACTCTTGCCGAGTGGAAAAAACAACTTAAATGTTGAACCTTTGCCTTCTTCACTTTCCACTTCAATTTTTCCCTTATGAAGTTCGATTAATTCTTTAGTCAGCGATAATCCTATTCCGGTCCCACCATATTCTCTTTCATGACTTGAATCAACCTGGTAAAACCGATTGAAAATTTTATCCATTTGATCCGCAGAAATTCCTATCCCTGTATCACTGACTGAAATTACAGCATATCCATTTTTTATTTCATCATTTATCAAAACTGGAGTAGGTTTAACCGTTGAATTTATTTTCACTTCAACGGAACCCATTTTTGCTGTAAACTTAAAAGCATTTGATAAAAGGTTATTAAGTATTTTGTCAAATTTAACTGTGTCAACATATGTTATTATTTCCTCCTCTTCTGAATTTATATTAAACGTAATTTTTTTCCTTTCCGCAATTGAGTAGAATGCCATAGCAGATTCTTTTACAGCACTAACGATATTTGTTGGACAAGCATTAAGCTTCATCTCACCTGATTCAATTTTTGAAATATCAAGAAGCTCATCCACAAGAAAGTTCAATTTATTTGCACTTCTGTAAATCAAGCTTAGTTTATCTTTTAAATGATCATTTTTATTATTCTCAAGTATCTGCTTAATAGGACCAAGAATTAATGTAAGTGGTGTTCTGAATTCATGAGAGATATTAGTAAAAAAAGTATTTTGATTTCGATAAGATTCCTGTAAAAGCTGAATAGTTGCAGCAAGCTCATCTTTAGCTTTAATTAGTTCATAAGTTCTGGTTGTCACAATTCTTTCCAGGTTATCCCGGTAATTTATTACTTCTTTATGAACAAGTGCATCATGGATTGAGATATTAATAACAGGTGTAATAAAATCCAGGATCTCATTAGTCTCTTCAAAATCCATTTTAGTATTTGCAGTTATTAAAATTGAACCAATATTTTTATTATCAATTATTATTTCTCTTAAAATAGGATTGGCAAGATCACTTTGTTCACCCGATTCGATAGTGATGTTAATATTTTTATCATTTAAATCATTATTTAATTTTAACACTACCCCCGGAAATCCTGTTTCATCTACCAAAGTATTTGTAATCACTTTTAATGTATCTATCAATGTAAATCCCTGTCTAACTGATTTAGAAATTTCATAAGCAGTTTTAAGTTTTACAGTTTGTTTTTGTAACTGCTTTTTTGAGATCTGCAAAATCTGATATTGATGTAATAATTCTACATTCGTTTCAGTCAATTCCTGCAGTGCTTTTCGAATGTTAAATATCCACTGCATACCCCGTTTAATTTTAAATAAAATTCCTTCTTTATTCCAGGAAGCTTCAAAAATTCCAGTATTACCTTTAATGCTCATTTCAAAGTTAAAATTCTTATGTCCTAAACTATTGCCCAGTTGTCCCCAGTATCCCTTACTGATATAAAAG
>DASVGS010000235.1:0-2408 GCA_036379435.1 Ignavibacteriaceae bacterium | reverse complement strand
AATTTTAAAAGAAGTTATTTTACTGTTATAGCAAGATTTTTCTTGACATTTCAATAATCTCAAACTATTTTTTCACTAAAACAAAATTTTTACTGTTATAACGGTATAATATGACATCTAAACAAGTAGCAACGGTTGTAATTTTCCATAGAAAAAAAAGTAAGTTAACACAAAAGCAACTTGCTGATTTAGCAGGAGTTGGTAAAACGGTTGTCTTTGATATCGAGAAAGGGAAAGAGACTGTTCAGCTAAACTCTTTACTCAAAGTAATTTCAGTTCTAAATATTAAGTTGGAAATGAAAAGTTCATTAATGCATTTAATGGAGATTAAACATGAGGAAAGCTAAAGTTTTTAACTTTGGAATTTATGCGGGTGATTTGATAGAGATTGAAAAAAGTAAAAAGTATCAATTCATTTATGCGAATGATTATTGTGGCGCTCCAATTTCATTAACACTTCCTATCAAACAAAAAGAATATGTGTTCGAAGGATTTCCTCCGTTTTTTGAAGGTTTGTTGCCAGAAGGAATTCAGCTTGAGGCATTGTTAAGACAAACCAAAATTGATCGCAACGATTTTTTTTCAATTCTACTTATTACAGGTAAAGATTTAGTCGGTTCAGTAACGCTGGAGGAAGTTGAATGAATATTTGTCCAATAACATATCAACCTTGCGGTGACAAAAAATATTCTGATAAAGGATTGAAACTTCTGTCAAGAAATTTAATCCATTTAAATGATTTACCACTAACGCAAGAAGAGCAATTAAGAGAAGCCGCGATTAGAGCAGATAAAATGTCTATCCAAGGTGTTCAACCAAAATTAAGCGCAAAACTTAATGTTAAAGATGAGGTGTTTGATATCGTGGATAGAGGTGGAGAATACATTTTAAAACCTCAAAATAATTTTTATCCGGAATTACCAGAAAATGAATCTCTAACGATGAAACTGGCTGAGTTAGCAGGTATTGAAGTTCCTCTATGCGGGATGATTTATTCATCTGATGGAAAATTTACTTACTTTATAAAAAGATTTGATAGATACGGAAGAAATAAAAAACTATCTGTAGAAGATTTTGCACAACTTGCTGGTAAAAGCCGGGAAACAAAGTATGATTACAGTATGGAAAAGCTTGTTACTCTTGTTGATACATTTTGCACATTTCCGGTAATTGAAAAAGTAAAATTGTTTCGATTAACAGTTTTTAATTTTTTGGTTGGCAATGAAGATATGCACTTAAAAAATTTCTCTTTAATTACCCGAGATAATAGAGTAGAACTTTCGCCGGCATATGATTTATTAAATACAACGATAGCTGTTCCAAGGACACAAGAAGAAATTGCATTACCAATTGCGGGGAAGAAACGAAATTTGAATGCAAAGATCTTAATTGACTATTTTGCAAAAGAAGGAATGAAATTAAACGACACAATAATTACTCAAGTGTTAAATAAAGTCAACTCTGAATGGAATAATTGGGAAAATCTTGTTAAAATTAGTTTTCTATCTAATGACATGAAAGAAAAGTATTTAGAGTTAATGAACAAAAGGAAAATTTTAGTGCTGTTATAAAAGAAGAGACGTAAATCATTGCCTCTCTTTTATTTTAAATTGAATGGATTCCATCCTGATTAGTCCTGTTTGCAAAAGGTAGGAAAAGTAATTATTGAATCATTATTATTACTTACTCACACCATAACCAGCCAGACCTTACACCATTTACATCTTAAGGCTTTAATACTTATCGGCCTTCCGCAATGCGGGCAGGGTTTTGTTTTTGGTTTTTTTGTTATCACTAATAATTTCATTTAATAGTCTCCGGTCCCCCAGGCCGGAGAAAAAGAATACAGGGGGACGACCCGTTATCCTTAATAATTATAATTTCAGATGCGAATAAAAGGACTTAGGGTTAACAAAAGGGTTATCAAAGGGGTTTATTTTAGATTAATTTGAAAATTTTTTTAAGAATTGATCATTTCTTCAAAAGAAAGAGGAAAATGTTCATCGTATAATCGTTTATACTCGGCAATAAATAAGTTATATGAACTTTTGGCAATGTGATGTTTATCTATAGAGGATAAAGATTTGATTTTCAATTTGATTGCATCCTGATCGACAGGATCGAATGATAGTATCAGATCACAAAGTTTGATACGTTTATCAAAATCCTGCTGCACTTCGTTATCATCAAAATACTGTTTAAGGAAGATTATCACTTCATTATTTATTGCAAACTTAATGGAATCAAGCCATCCGTAACTGATTCCTTTTAAAAATTCTCCACCGCCAAAAATATTTGCTATTGTTTGAAAAGAATTATCTGCGGGATTATCATCGTTTTGTTTACCGGTTTTTAGTTTTAAAAATTCCAGATAATCACAACCCGATCCATTATTAAATTTTATAAAC
>DASVGS010000234.1:0-8338 GCA_036379435.1 Ignavibacteriaceae bacterium | reverse complement strand
CCTGACACAACATTTACAGAAAATATTTTGATCTCAAATACATCATCACAAAACTCCACGCTTGATTATTCAATAGCTCTTACAAACAGTACATTTCCTGATAATGTTCAAGTAATACTAACAGGAGCTAATGAACGGTTTGAAGGATTGACAGAATATAAAAAAGATTTTCCGTCTGATGTAAAGGGTTACAGTTTTAAAGGTGCCGGCGGACCGGATGCATTTGGCTACCGCTGGAAGGATAGTAACGAACCCAATGGACCCGCTTATGTTTGGAATGACATTGCGGCAAATCCAAATGCTGTACGTATAACAACCTGGAACGGCACGCTTGATGACGGATACACAAATGCAATCCCTGTTGGCTTTGATTTCAAGTTTTATGGAACTAACTATTCAAACATTTATTTAAGCACAAATGGATTTTTAAGCTTTACTCCATTAACATCCGCATACTACAGCAATGCAGTTATACCAAATGGAGCCGCCCCAAACAATATCATCGCACCTTTTTGGGATGATCTTGATGGTAGAACACAAGGTACAGTGCATTATTTAAGAGAAGCAGATAAACTAACTATACAGTTTACCAACTGGCAAAGATATAACGCTACAGGTTCGCTTACTTTTCAGATAGTGTTAAAATCAAACGACAGAATTATGTTCTATTACAATAATCTTAACGCAACGCTTACAAGCGCTACGGTTGGAATTGAAAATACTTCCGGCAATGACGGACTGCAAATAGTGTATGAAGCCGCATATCTTGCAAACAATTTAGCAGTACAAATTGCTGCTGATCCTGAATGGCTTACACTTAATAATTATGCAGGTACAATTTACAACGGTAATTCAGTTAATATCGGATTGATGATCAATACTGATGGAATGGAACTTGGCGATTATTCTATGGATATGGAAATAACCAGCAATGATCCTGTTAACCCATTAATTGTTGTTCCCATTACAATGACAATTGATAATGAAGTTCCTGTAGAGCTCGTTTCTTTTAGGGCAGAGATGGTTGATGGAAATGTTGTTCTTAATTGGAGCACAGCAACAGAAACTAATAACTCAGGTTTCTCAGTTGAAAAACGTCAAAAGTCAAACGTCAAAGGTCAAACGGAATTTAATAATATTGGATTTGTATCCGGTAAAGGTACTACCACTGAAAAATCATTCTACACGTATTCTGATAAGAATGAAAAACCGGGAACATATTTATACAGATTAAAGCAAATTGATTTTGACGGAACATATAGTTACAGCAATGAAATTGAAATTGAAGTAACCGGACCAAAAGATTTCGCTCTATATCAGAATTATCCCAATCCATTTAACCCGGGCACAACAATTAAGTTTGCATTACCTTTTAAAACAAACTTAAACTTAAATGTTTACAATACACTTGGAGAAAAAGTAGCAGAAATATTTAAAGGAGAAATGGAAGCCGGCTATCACGAAATGACGTTTAATGCGTCAGGTCTTTCATCAGGTATATACTTCTGTAAATTTGAAAGTGAAAACTTTAACGCAACAAAGAAGATGATATTGATGAAATAATGTATCTGTCACCCTGAGCCTTGCGTGCCCTCCGCCGTGGCGGAGTGGTGGGTCGAAGGGTGAAAGTATTTACAAAGTTAAAGGCACGATTAACACCGTGCCTTTTTTATTAATTCCTGCGCACCATTACGCAAACTTTCATTCCCAATTATCATCATTTAGCAAATAGCAAAAGCTAATAAATAGCATATCTTATTTGAGAGATAAACTTCTTACTAATAAGAAAAACAAAAAGATAAATATTTTAATCCACACACTAATTACATTAAAGTAATTATTTACTTTAACGCAAAATGGCATTTAACATGTTAATTGAAGATTACTTGAAAACTCTTAATTAACTACATATTCCAAAATTTATCTTTAGGGGATAAACAATGGCTAAAATAGCAATCATAGACGACGATCCTGATATAGTGGATGCCAGCAGTTTGGTATTGGAATCAAAAGGATACGACGTTATCACCGCTTCAAATCCAAACGATGGATATAAAATCGTTATGGAACAAAATCCCGATCTTATTATTCTTGATGTAATGATGATTGAACCGGATGATGGATTTTTTCTTGCACAAAAATTCCGCAAAATGAATATAGATACACCAATAATAATGTACACCTCTGTATCAAAATCATTAGGAATGGAATTTGGCGTAAGTGAAATGGTACCAGTTGATGAGTTTGTTGAAAAACCAATTTCACCCGAAACATTAATTGACAAAGTTGAAAAATTATTAGCAATTCATTTTAAGGAGTGAGCAAATGCTTGTTGTAGAAAAAAATGCTCTCTCTGAGGAAATTGAGAGCTACGTAAAAAAATATGGTAAAGACAGATCATCCCTGCTGCCTGTGCTTCAGGCTGTGCAGAGGAAACACAGCTATGTAAGCGATTTTGCTCAGCAGGAAATTGCACGTTTGCTTGATATTCATCCGGTAGAAGTTTTTAGTGTAATATCGTTCTATTCATTTCTTCATTCAAAACCAACCGGAAGAAATATTGTAAGATTATGCAGAACAATATCCTGCGATATGGCAAACAAAAGCAGTGTTGTGCAAGCTATTGAAAGAGAACTTGGAATAAAGTTCGGTGAAACCACAAAAGATAATCGCATTACACTTGAGTACACAAACTGTGTTGGTATGTGTGATCAGGGACCCGCAATGATAGTTAATGATCGTGTTTACACAAAGCTCGATCCCGAAAAAGCCGTTAACATTCTAAACGAAATTAAGTAGGGAGGAGAAATGAAAACACAAAATGAAATAAATATTATAAAAACCGAACGAACTGGTCCTGTGCTTTTTTCTGATTACAAACGGGGCGAAGGAATAAAAAAAGCATTAAAGCAAAAAAGAGAAGACATTCTTTTTGAACTTAAAGATTCCGGATTAAAAGGAAGAGGCGGTGCAGGATTTCCCACATCAACAAAATGGATGTTAACCGCTGCTGCCAAAGCAGATAAAAAATTTATTGTCTGCAATGCTGATGAGGGTGAACCGGGGACATTTAAAGACAGAGTTCTTTTGATGGAATATCCGCAGTTGGTTTTTGAAGGAATGATAATCGGCGGATATACTGTTGGTGCAAAAGTGGGTATCGTTTATCTGCGTGCAGAATATGAGTATATGCTTGAATACCTGGAAAATTATTTATCCAATATGAGAGAAGATAATTTACTCGGATCAGGTATTCTTGGAACAGATTTTACATTTGATATTTCAATCCGGCTTGGTTCCGGTGCTTATGTGTGCGGTGAAGAAACGGCGCTTATAGAATCACTGGAAGGAAATCGCGGTGAACCAAGAAATCGTCCGCCGTTTCCTGTAAACACAGGTTATATGGGATATCCGACTTCTGTTAACAATGTGGAAACACTTGCAGCTGTTCCTCATATTATTACAAAGGGCGGAAGCTGGTTTAAAAAATTGGGCACCGACAGATCAGCAGGTTCAAAATTATTTTCCATTTCCGGTGATTGTGAAAAACCCGGTGTATATGAATTACCGTGGGGAATATCCATAAATGAGCTGCTTGAAATTGTTGATGCAAAAAATACAAAAGCTGTTCAGGTTGGCGGTGCATCAGGCATCTGCATACCAAAATCTCAGTTCGATCGTAAGCTTGGTTATGAAGATATACCCACCGGCGGCTCTATAATTATTTTTAATGAATCACGTGATATGCTTCATGTTCTTAAAAACTTTATGGAGTTTTTTGTTGAGGAATCCTGCGGACAGTGTACTCCATGCAGGATTGGGAATGTAAAACTTCTTGAAGGAATTAAAATGATTGAAAAGGGTGAGTTTACTTTCAAATATATTAACACGTTAAAAGATCTGGGTAAAACTATGCAGGTAGCTTCTAAATGCGGACTGGGGCAGTCAAGTCCGAATTCATTTATTTCTATTCTTGAAAATTTTAAAGATGAGATCTTTCACACAAAGGGTAATAATGGTTATAACGGAAAGGCAGGCAAGTGATGAAAGAAAAATTAAGAACTCCTGTTGCACAACAGCCGCTTACTATTGAAAGGCCGGCTATTGAAGATGGAATCGGAAGCAAGGTAACTGTTGAAATAAATGAAAAGAAAGTCCAGGTATTTTTTGGACAAACTATACTTGATGCGTGTAAAGAAAATCAAATTCACGTTCCAACACTTTGTCACCATCCTGATTTATGTATTGCCGGCAACTGCCGTGTTTGTGTAGTTGAAGTTGAAGGAATGAGAACACTGCAGACAGCATGTTCATTCCCGATAACTGCGCCGATAAAAATAAAAACTTCAAGCACAATGGTTAGAAAAGCAAGAAGACATATAATTGATTTACTGTTAAGTGAACATTATGGTGAATGCTATTCCTGCGTAAGAAATAATAACTGCGAACTTCAATCACTTGCAAAAGAATATGGAGTTGATTCATATACTTTTGGTCATATTAAAGAGCCGATTTTTGAAGAAGACCTTTCTTCCTATTCTGTAGTGCGTGATATGAACAAATGCGTAAACTGCAGAAGATGTGTAAGAACTTGCATTGATCTTCAGGAAGTTGGTGTGCTGGAAGCAATTGATCGCGGAGATAAAACACACATCGGAACATTTTTAGAAAAACCGCTGGCAGATGTTGTTTGTATTAACTGCGGGCAATGTATTAATCGCTGTCCAACCGGCGCTCTAAAAGCTAACGATCCTTCTGATGTAATATGGAATGCAATTGATGATCCGACAAAACATGTTGTAATACAAACTGCTCCATCACCGCGTGCAGCTATTGGTGAAGTGTTTGGTCTGGAGCCGGGAAAATCTTTTACCGGAGAATTAAATACCGCATTACGCAGAATTGGTTTTGATGTAGTGTTCGATACAAACTTTACTGCCGATCTTACAATAATAGAAGAAGGAACTGAATTAATTTTACGGCTTTACAAAGCACTTGTAAAGAAAGAACAAGTGGCACTTCCCCAATTTACATCCTGTTCACCCGGCTGGGTAAAATATCTTGAGCATTTTTATCCCGAGCATATTGATAACTTAAGTTCGGCAAAATCACCCCAGCAAATGTTCGGTGCATTAATAAAAACTTTTTATGCACAGAAAAAAGGTATTGATCCAAAAGACATTGTATCTGTTGCGGTAATGCCTTGTGCTGCAAAAAAGTTTGAATGCAATCGTCCTGAAATGAATGATTCAGGTTTTAAAGATGTGGATTTCGGATTAACGACCCGTGAACTCGGACAGATGATAAAAGAAGCCGGCATATATCTGCCGGAAATGCCGCAATCACATTTTGATGATCCGTTTGGCGAAGCCTCCGGTGCAGGATTAATATTTGGAGCAACCGGCGGTGTGATGGAAGCAGCTCTTCGCACTGTTATTGAATTAGTTACAGGAAAGAAAGTAGAAGATGTATTTGCCAATGCAGATATTGTTCCTCTACGAGGTTTCGAAGGAATAAAATATGCAGAGCTTCCTATTACAGAAGTTGGTCCCGTTCCCAAAATTCTTCAGCATCTTGTTCCTGATTGGAACTGGTTAAAAGGTGCAACGCTTAAAGTTGCAGTTGCTCATGGAACCGCAAATGCCAAGAAGATAATGGAAGATATAAAAGCAGGCGGTAAATTCAGTGAATGTCATTTTATAGAATTTATGGCTTGCCCGGGCGGTTGTTTGGGCGGCGGCGGTCAGCCAATTCCAACAAATGAAGAAATAAGAAAGATGCGTGCAAAAGCTATTTATGATGAAGATAATTCTTTACCTTTAAGAAAATCTCATGAGAATAGGCACGTAACAGAAATCTATGATGAATTTCTAACTGATGGTCCTTGCGGACATATTTCACATAAACTGCTTCATACAAGTTATGTGAAAAGAGGTAAGTTTATTGCATAAATAAAAAATCATAAACAGGCAGATGTTCGTAATTAACATCTGCCTTTTATATTTTTACAAAAAGTAAAGTAATAAAAATGCTTAATCTTGTTCCAGACTGGGCAGTGCACTACGAAGAATTTTGGTTAACCATCCGCAGAAGAAACCTCTGGTTTATTAAATTACGCTACACTGCTGTTGGAATGCTTCTTTTCTTTATAATATTTCCGGAATATTTTTTAGAGGTTAACTTTGCTAAGGATCAGCAATTTGCACTTTTGCTGATTACATTTTCAATTCTGATTTATAATATAATTTTTCATTACATCAGGCGATTTGTTAAGCACGATGCAGATAAATTTAATCCTCTGCATTTGTCAATCCTTCAGATGATATTTGATTTAACGGCACTGATGTTAATAGTTTACTTTACCGGAAGTGTTGAATCACCGTTACTGCTGTTTTTTGTTATTCATATGATAGTTGGCAGTTTAATTTTACCGGGATTTGTTATCTATACTTTTGCCATTGTTATTATACTTGTATTCTGGTGTATTACTGTAGGCGAATATTATTCAATATTACCTCATCATCATGTTTACGGATTTCTTCCATTTTCTCTTCATAAACAGTTTAACTATGTTCTGGCAATAAATGTCAGTTTTGCATTTCTTGTTGATATGATTGTTTTGATAGCTAACAGAATGGCAAATCAGCTTTATATAAGAGAGCAGCAATTATTAGAGTCAATCGATAAAATTAATGCTGCGGAAAAAGAAAAGCAGAAATATATTTCTGGAATTGTACACGAAATTAAAACTCCGCTTGCCGCAGTTCATTCATATCTTGATTTGGTCCTTCAAAAATTTCTTGGTCCACTTGATGAAGTTGTTGAAGAGAAACTTACCCGTGCAAGAAGAAGATCCGAGGAAGCTATTGATCTGATAAACAGCGTATTAAAAATTTCCAAACTAAGATTAGAAGATTCTTTTATCAAAGAAGAAGTTGATATAGCATCAATTCTTGCAAGAGCAATAAAAGTTTCTAAAGTTAATGCAGATGCAAAAGGAGTAAAACTGTCTATTATTAATAAGAGAAAGGAAAAACACAAAGTAGAAGGTGATCCGTTATTAATTCAGATAGCACTTTCAAATGTTATAAGTAACGCAATAAAGTATAATAATATGGATGGTCTTGTTGAGATAGAAGTTGATGAAGACAGAGACAATTTAATTATTAAAATTTGTGATAATGGAGCAGGAATTCCTAAAGAAGAAATAGACAGAATTTTTAATGACTTTTTTAGAGGCAGTAATATCACAAAAGCAGGCATTGAAGGATCCGGACTGGGATTATCCGTAGTTAAACAAATTGTAGAAAGACATAACGGAACAATAAATGTTCAAAGTCCATCACATCTTTCTACAACTAAAAATCCCGGAACCTTAGTTGAAATTACCTTACCTTTTTTGAAGAAGCCGGCTTAACAGATTTCTTTTCCTTTTTAATTTTCAAATCAACAAGCCTAGCAGAAACATCTTTAATTAAAGAAATTTTTCTTGCAAGCTCATCCATTTTTTTTCTATCTCCTGCAAGTTCAAGAATCAATAACCCCTGATCACTGCAGTTTTCCATAACACCATCGTGTATGCCTAATCTTGTTTTGATCATACAACCCCAGCCGGTTAAAACTTTTTGCACTTGAACGGCAGCTTGCTTTCTTTGTCCTACAAGAATTAATAGAATGGTTTTCATAAATCTCCCGCTGTAAATGTGATTAAATGACATTGTAAAATTAAGAATTAAATTTTAATAGTAAGAATTTGAAACACAATCATTCGCCCATTTAGTCGTATTAATCTTTGTTAGTCGAATATCGTTACCAGAATAACTGATTTTTATTGAACATTATCGGTATTTTTACTGGCATCTATATTGTTTATAGGATTAAGAGGTAAATATGAAAACAATTATAACAATAGTGTTACTTTCGGCAGGATTGATATACAGCCAGGGTATTTCTGATTCAACTCAAAGAAAAAATCAGGAAAAGGAACGGATACAGAATCAAAATCAAAACCAGGAAATGAAACAGGTTCAGGATCAAACCGGACCTAAAGGTGCTCCGCAAAATGAGGTAAAACAAAATCGCAAAAAGAAAGATGTTTTTATTGATAAAGATGGTGATGGTATTTGCGATTCAAGACAAAGCGGAATGAGTTTTAATAAAATGAGAAAGCGATTAGGATCCGGCAAAAAAGGTCCCGGTGGATCGGGTGGTTCAGGCGGCAGTGGTAATGGCAGCGGTGGAAATATGTACGGTAACGGTTATGGCGGGGGAAAATAATTTTTTTTGAATACCACTATGAAAAAACAAATCCTGTATGCAATAATAGTATCAATTATTT
>DASVGS010000233.1:0-4924 GCA_036379435.1 Ignavibacteriaceae bacterium | reverse complement strand
TGAGAAATAAAGAATAAATGATTGCTTTGATTGATTTGAATTATTGCCTTAGATTTAAATATGCAAAATCAAGATGTCTTAAATCTGTCTTTAGAAAAAACTGCTTTTAGTGTAGTGGATGTTGAAACTACCGGTTTATCTGCAAACAAAAACCGGATTATAGAGATTGCTCTTGTTAAGATTGAGAATCTAAAAATAACTGATAGACTTCATTACCTAGTCAATCCTCAAACCTATATACCACCATTTATAACCTCTTTAACGGGGATTAGTAATGATGATGTAGTTGGTGCACCTGTGTTTGCAAACATTGTTGATGAAGTAATTAACTTTACTGAGAATACAATTTTAACAGCTCACAATTTTCCTTTTGATTCATCTTTTCTGAATACTGAATTTATGATAAGCGGAAGAGAATTTATAAATGAACACTCCTGTTGTACTTTAAAACTTGCAAGAAATCTTTATCCTAACTTAAAAAGTAAATCACTTTCTTCAGTAGCCCAATCATTAAATTTAAAGAACAAAAATGCACATCGAGCATTAGGTGATGCTGAGATAACCGCTAAAATACTTTTAAGAATGATTAAAGAACTGATTGCAAAGGATAAAATCAATACAGTTGGCGAATTACTTTCTTATCAATCTGGTATTTCTGATTCACCCTTGTTGCACGTAAAGAAGGAATTGCAGGAGGATTTTAGAGCATTACCAAATACTTCGGGAATTTATTATTTCACGAATAAAAAAGAGGAGATAATTTATGTTGGTAAAGCTAAATCCCTTAGAGATAGGGTAAAAACATATTTCTCACCTTCCGCTCCCCGTAAAGCACAGAAAATTGTAAAGCAGGCCGCAAGATTAAAACATATAATTACAAATAGTGAGTTAACGGCTCTGCTTACTGAAGCGGAGACAATAAAATTACTTGAACCAAAACATAATTCGCAGTTAAAAAAATTTGGTAACAAGTATTTTCTAAAAATTACAAAAACTCATGAAGCCCCAGGGATTGAACTTACAAATCATTTTGATTTTGATGGCAATGATTATTTTGGTTTGTTTATCTCAAGAAGAAAAGCAGATGAGATTATTGAGTTTATAAATAAAACTTTTGCAATAAGAGAATGCTCAGACAAAGATTTTAAGAAAGGAAGAGTTTGCTTTTTGTATGATATCCATAGATGCACCGGACCATGCATAAATGAACCCATCAATAAAAGCAGTTATAAGAATGAATTGGAAAAAATCTATGAATTCCTTTATGGAAAAAATCAATTTGCACTTGATAGATTATTAAATAAAATGAAAGAATTTTCTGCTAAAGAAAAATATGAACAAGCCGCTGAAGTAAAATTGTTGATTGATTTTATTTTAGACCAAACTCATAAATCTTCAATATTAGCTGAACCTGTAAATAAAGCAAACGTTCTTTTTGAGATAAGTTCCAGATTTGAAAATGACTATGTATTAATGTTGGAGGGAAAATTTTATATCAAAAAATATTTGCATAATCGCAAAGATAATTTTGAACAAGCTTTGGATGATTACTATAACAATACTATTAATAACACATCAAATCCTACCGAAGAAGATCTTGAAAAAATGAAAATTACACTGAACTGGTTAGTAAAAAACAGAAATCAGGTAAGAACTTTTTATTTAAAAGAATACTCATCAAAAACTGAATTGTATGATAACGTTTCCAAGTTTTCTGATAAAATCTATTCTGCAAGAGAAAACGTAATTCAGGTTAAAGAAGATCCGAAATATGATTATGATTTTTAGTTATGAACAAAATTGACAAAGAACTTCAGGATATTCTTCGGGATAAAGTTCATGGATCAACTGAACTTTTAAATTCTCTGCTCAATTATTTCATTAAACATCAGGATAATATCAAACTTGTAAAAAATGATCTGAACAAAATCCAAAAAAAATTTTCACACTTTCCGGTCATCATTAACTTCATAAATGATATCGAGGCTATCGTTAGTGGAAATAAGCAAATTTCTCTTCATACATATCTAAAAAACTCTAAGAAAAAGAATGAAAATGAATTCAAAAAGATATTTAATGCTGCCAAACCTGAATTGTTAAATTGCACAACTATTTTGACGATATCACATAGCAGAACCAGTATCAGAATATTTGCACTTTGGAAAAAATTTTCATCAAAGTTAAAGGTCATCATATGTGAATCCCGACCGAATAACGAAGGCATTCTGATGGCAAAGGAACTTTCAAAACTTGGAATTGAGTGCGAAATAATTCCAGAAGCAATGACAGGAACCGTAATCAAAGAAGTTGATGCTGTAATATTGGGTGCTGACCAGATTTTACCAATCGGAGATATTGTTAACAAAGTCGGGAGTAGATTATTGGCGGTGTTAGCAAAGTATCATCATATTCCTGTATATGTATTAGCATCAACATCAAAAAAGGTAGAAAATAAAATCATACCACCCATGGATAAAAAAAATAATAAGAATAACAGATCAAAAGATGGAATTATTAAATTGAGGAATTATGAATTTGAGGAAGTTGAAAAAAAATTAATTACTAAAATATTTACTGATTAAATTTCTATTATGTGCTTACTTTTATGATTAAATCTTAAAGTTAATAATATTGCTGATGCTGTTAATCCAATTAATAGCCCGATCCAGACACCTTGCACACCAAGTTTAAAAACAAATGCCAGCACATATGCGATCGGTAGACTTATAACCCAGTAAGCAATAAAGGTAATTATTGTTGGGCCTTTTATATCCGTCAATCCTCTCAACACACCAATACCAACTGCCTGTGTTCCATCTGATAACTGAAACAAAGCGGCGATGATAATCAATCTGGAAGCAATAGAAATTACCGCTTCATCATTTATGTACAATGTTGGCAGATACTTGTTTAATAAAATAAAAGTAAGTCCGGCAAGTGACATAATTGAAGCACCCAATAAAATTCCGGTGAATCCGGCTTTACGAATTTTAGAAATATTTTTTTCGCCCATAGCATTACCAACTCTAATGCTTGCAGCTTGCGAAATACCCAAGACACCCATAAAAGAGATGGATGCAAGATTTATTGCAATTTGATGTGCCGCCAGTTCATTCGCACCTATCCATCCAATCATTATAACAGCAAAAGAAAAAGCACCAACTTCAAAAAAGTATTGAAATCCGCTTGGAAGTCCCAAACGAAGGATCTTTTTAATAATTGGAAAATTTACTCCTCTAAAATTAAAAGTAACATCGTATTGTTTAAATTTTTCATTTTTCATTACATAAATCATGATCACAACAGCCATAAAAACACGTGAACAAAAAGTTGCCCAGGCTGCACCGGCTAAACCAAGTTTTGGAAATCCAAGTTCACCAAATATCAAAACCCAATTAGCAAATGCGTTTATAACATTTGCAAGTATTGCAATTACCATTGCTGGTTTCATCACTGATAAACCTTCAATAAATTGTTTGTAGGTTTGATAAATCATTAACGGCAATGCTGATAAACCAACAATGCTCATATAAACGATTGTTTGTTCAATTACTTCAGGTGGTTGATTGAGATTATGAATAAAATTGACACCTAAAAGTATTATGCCAATCATAACAAATGATAAAAATACATTAACCAATAAAGATTGCCGGAAGTAAATTCCGCATTCAGAATAACGATTTCCTCCGACAAGAATGGCAACAAGCGGACTTATAACTATTGAACATCCAATTCCAATGATGAGTACTATAAAAATTAAACTGTTGCCAAGAGATGCTGCAGCAAGCGGAACTGAACCCAACCTGCCAACCATAATGCTATCCACTACTCCCATCATAATTATACCAAGCTGACCTATAATTACAGGATAAGCCAGTGTTAGGGTTTTAATTATTTCTTGCTTTATGGAAATATAATTTTGTGTCAGCATTACTTTTTTGAATTTGGTTTGATAAAATAAGTCGATATGATTTCTTTTGAAACAATATTCCAAAATAAAACCCGGTCTTTCGACCGGGCTTTTCAACCAACCAGGAGTAACTATGAGGACGTGGAAATATAAGTTTATAACTTATTTTGTGATAAATAATCTTTATAAAAAATTGCACACATTTTTTTTACACGATCACTTTTATCAAATTTTATTGCTTGCTTAATCGCAAAAATGCCGCGTGCATCTTTTATTTTTGATAATGATAAAGCAGCCATAATCCTTGCTTCGTCATTTTTATCATTGTGAAGTATTTTTAACAAAGGAATAACAGATTCTTTTGACTTCAAATCGCCTAAGAAGTAAGCAGAACTGTATTTCAATCCTTCGTTTTCTGAATTAATTCCATTCAAAAGATTTGTAACTATCACATCACGATTTAAAGTTGCTTTTTTAGCTGGAAAAGGTTTTCCAAATGAAAAGGATGAGACTAAAAAAAACACCAATACCACCGAACTAAAAATTGATCTGAATTTCATTGTGTTGCCTCCTCAATAAAAATAATTTTTGCCTCTGGTGGAATAATAGTATTTAAAGTGAGCCTTGTAAAACTATTATGGATGGATGGTTAGTTGTGGTGATGAGTTGAAGGCAATAATAAATAAATAACTGACGAAAAAATTTATCTTATAGCGTTATATTGCGTAAAACTATAATTGTTAGCGGCTGTAATTGATTCAATCTCTTTAATAGAAAGTTTTGAATCTTTCTTCTCATAAACCTGAGCTATAACATTTTGATCACTTGTTTTTGAAACACTGAACAAACTGTTTGCTGTTCCTGCCAAACCCGCAAATAAAAATATTGTCAGTACGAATAATATTATGATTCTAAACATGGTTATTTTTCTTTATTGTTGTTTTGCCCGGTTGCTAATCTGATCAATATTATTCATAAATGCAACAGTGAATATAAAAATAATGCTGAATTTTA
>DASVGS010000232.1:0-2007 GCA_036379435.1 Ignavibacteriaceae bacterium | reverse complement strand
TTGCACAAAGACAAAATCATTGTTATCTATTTTTGAAATTGCTTCAACTGGGATTAATATTCCGTTTTTACTATCCCCTGCAGAGATATTTAGTTCACCAAACATCTGTGGTTTTAATTTTGCTCCTGCATTTTTTATTTCAGCACGAACTGTTATTGTCCTTGTATTTTCATCAATGATATTTCCGATATAATTCAGTTTCGCATCAAAACGTTCATCTGGATAAGTAGTTGTTGTATAATATGCAGCGTTACCTGCGGATATTTTGCCAAGGTCTTTCTCATAAATCTGTCCATCAATCCATAAATTATTTGTGTTCACAATTCTAAATGCATTTACTGTTGCATCAACCAATTGACCGATCACTACATTTCTTTCAGCAATTGTACCACTGATCGGTGCTTTAACAGGGATTGTACCTGAAGAATGATTATTTGAGTAATCGTTCATTGAAGTAATAATATCTTCATCTGTTAAACCTATTGAATGTATTTTTTTGTCTTCAGCCATATATTCTGCATAAGCTTTTTCATACTCAGCTTGTGATTCCATTAAAGATTTTTGTGAACCTACTTTTTGATCGAACAAAATTTTTTGTCTTTCATAATTGGCTTTATAAAAATCAAGATTAGCTTTAGCTCTTAAGAATCCGGCTTTAATCTCACCTACTTCAAGACCTTCAACGTACATTAGAACATCTCCCTCTTTAACATAATCACCAGTCTTAACATTAACGCTGTAAACACGCCCCTGCACCAGCGAACCAACCTGAGCCTCATTATCCTGATTAACACTTACTTTTGCCGGGAGGCTAAGAAAATAATTAAACGGTTTTTTAGTAATTATTTCTGTCTGCAGCCCGATTTCCAAAATAGTTTTCTTTGTAAGAGTAACATCATCTGAATGAATTGATTCGACATGTTCTTCATTTAATTTGTTTTCGTTATTCCGGCAGCCAGTAAGAATTGTTACTGCAAAAAGAAGATTTATTAAAAATATTAGGTACATCATTATTTACTCCATTCTTTTATATCGAAGCCTGCAGCCAGTTCCAATTCCAGTATAGCCAGGTGGTAATCGAGCAGGGATTTTAGATAATTACTTTTTGAATTAGTTAATAACTGTTTTGCCTGAAGAAATTCAATGTAAGTGATTTCACCGGCTTCATAACTTTTATTAGCTGTAGTATAAACTTCTTCAGCCTGCGGCAATAAATTCAATCTGTATAATTGAACTTGTTTTTGCTCGTTTAAAAATTGAGTGTATGCCTGTTTTATATTTAATAATATTCTGTTACGGGTTTGCTCAAGTTCAGATTCAGAAATATTAAAACCGGCTGATGCTTCCTGTATCTTACCTCTTTGATCAAATAAAAACCAAACAGGAATTGAAATTCCAAATGAAGCACCGTAATAATTATTATTTCCTTCTAAAGTTTGTTTTAAGTAAGAAAGATTTAGATTAGGCAGAAGACTTGACCACGCTAATGATTTTTCTATTGAGGCTCTTTCTACAGACAAAGAACTGATTAAAATTTCAGGATTCTTTTCAAAAGAGTCATTGACTAATTTTTGTTCATCAATTTCAAGTTCAACAAAGTCTAAGGTCCCGGTTGGTTTATAATTTGCCAATCGGTCTTGCGGATTTCCTATTGCAAAATTAAGTTCGGCATTAGCTAATAAGATTTGATTTTTTTGCTTTTCAAGATTATTTAAAGCTTCGGTATACTGTACTTTCGCAGTTAATAATTCAAGATTAGTTCCTTCACCAACATTAAATCTTATCCCGGCTTTCTGTAAAAATTCTTCTGCCAGTGATAAATTATCATGTTCTATTTTTTGCTGATCTAACGCCCAAATTAATTTATGGTATGCTGATTTAATTTTATAGGTAACATTTAAAATGCTTAAAAGATTTTCTTTCTTAACGCTCTCTTCATTATTTGAATACTTTGAGCCATATAAAAAATAATTTGTTGGGAATTCAAATGATTGACTTATTTCGATC
>DASVGS010000231.1:0-2659 GCA_036379435.1 Ignavibacteriaceae bacterium | reverse complement strand
ACAAGATTAGAAAATGCAGCAATCAATTCGTTGTGGCAGTGGCGGTTTGCGCCATTAAACTCTAATCAGGTTCAAACTGATCAAACTGCGGTTATTGTTTTTCCTTATCGATTGCAGTAGGTTCTTCATTATAATAGAATCTATAAAAAAAGAACTCGGCTACAGTTAACATACTTAAAGCAAAAGTATCTCTATCAAATTGTATCCCAAGTCCTTCCTGATCCATAAAAGCTTTTGCAATCATTCCTGTAATTGTCCATCCAACAGCAAATAAAATTCCGAATAGGGCAATATTTAAAAATCCTGATTGAAGATTTTCATCCTGCCATTTTTTAGTAAAAATTACTAATCCAAAAATTAAGTGAATAAAAAAAATAAATGCGCTGATCATGAATTAAAATTATCCTCCCGAAATTTTCTATTCAATAAACTCATCCCAAGTGCTCCGCCAATCATGCCAAAAATAGAATTAATTATAAAGTTACTCGATAAGATCATCAGCAGATAAATAAATGAAAAGCCATTTTTAGCAATATCCTTCGAAACACTTTTCATCAATTTTAAAGACTCATCAACCATTGGTCCTAAATTCCACTGCCGCATAATAATTTCTGATTGGGGTAAAGCCTGTATAAAATCATTCGACTTGGTAAAAAAAGTCAATAACATTTCAAAGGTTGTTATAAACAGAGTAGCAACAAGTCCGGTTAAAAAGCCAAACCCCAAAGCTTTTCCAATCAATACTCTTTCGTTTGTATGATTAATCTTTTTATCAAAAATTATTGAGAACGCAGCTGCAGCAGGAACTATGAGACAACAACTGAAATTTTTTATTCCCGGAACAGTGGCAAGAACAGCAGCACCAAAACCACAAACCAGAGTTGGAAGATATTTTTTTAAGTTCATATTAATCTATTTGATTTTAAAAAGTAAATTTTCGATACCTTCTAAAATATATAGAAATACTGCTGAACCGAAAAGTAAACCGGTAAAAGTTGATAGAGGTTTGATATAGCTATAAAATTCAAAGTTTAAAAAAATAACATCTGCTAACATTGGCAGAGAAAATAAAAACAAAAATGTAGTATTTATTTTTATAGGTTTTGTTAAAAATAAAAGAAAGAAAGCTGCTAATAATGCACCGGAGTATATTCCTGTGCATCTGGCACAAACAAAAAACGGGATGCCATTGCACAAAAATGATTTATCAATATTCTGATGACAAACAGTTGAGTAAATCTGTTTTTGAAATGGATAAAAAGCAGTTACAAAACTAAAATCAAAACAGTAATTAACGATCCCTAATAACCAGACAAATGCAAGTACGAATAAGATGAGCCTCAGTAATTTTCTGCTGATAACGCGATTATTCACAAATCATTCTCAGTTAACAAAATTAAAAACCAAAATTTCGTTTTGAGTTAAGATGTACAATTTTTTGTTTAGTAAAATAGATGAAACAATTGAATCAGCTAAAGTATAATCATCCAAATTAATTTTATAAAGCTTTATTTCTTTTGATTTTAAATCAGCGTGATATACTTCATCAGAAGTACATATTACCAGCTGATTAAATAGAATTCTTATGCTTTTTAAGTTTTTATCTAAATTTATTTTGTTTATGCCATTACCAAAATCATCAAAAATTATAACATCCTTTCCATCAATGATAAAAATATTATTTGTACCAGAAATTGCAAGCTGCAGCGGATTTGTAAGTTGATAAATACCTGCATCCAATCCACCAAAGTTTATTTTATAATTTCCAAAGAGATCAAATTTTAATGCTCGTTTATTTTCTGAATCAATTAAATATAGATCACCCTGATTTGATGTTGCACAGCTCAACGGATATCCAAAGCGTTCTTCAATCAAATCGCTGTCCCGCTTGTTTAATTTTGAAAGATAGTTCAGATTTTTATCAAACCGTTTTATTGCATGATTATTTTTGTCTGCAACATAAATTGAAAGGGGATCAGCAAATACATCGACAGGCTGATCAAATGAATTATCATCCCATCCGTAACCGCCAAAAGTTTTTAGCTGATTACCCAGGGTGTCAAGCATATAAACTTCATCGGTGCCAACATCTGAAATATAAATCAGTCCATTGGCTGTAATGTAGAAAGATGAAGCCTTATTGAATTTTCCAATTGATTCTGAATAAACAAAATTCTGTGCTAATGTAAAAGATGTAAAAAGAGTAAAAAATATAAAAAATTTTTTCATATCATTATTTCGTTAATTTGTATGCAAGTTAAATCAGTATGTGTAACAATCTCAAGTATAAATTTAAAGGTGTTTTTCAAAAATTAAATAAACTATTAGTCAAAAATGTTATTACATATTTGGCAAATGTTTTTATAAGACAAATCAATTTTTATTGCTTCTCATCAAAATAAATTGCTAATTACAGTAAGTAAATTTTCTATACTCCGAGAGAGCAAGAGTTTAGAATAAAATTATCGACACGTCGCAAATATAAAAACAAATTACTCTCCCGAAGCAAACTGCTGAATATATTTTAAGTAGTTCAACAGGAGGTTTCAATGAAGATTTATAATCCTGGTTTTCTTTTATTATTCTATTGCCCTGCATTTCATCAACTATCCCTGATAATATACTTGATTAGATCATTTCGTTGTAGTGTTTAATATGA
>DASVGS010000230.1:0-3012 GCA_036379435.1 Ignavibacteriaceae bacterium | reverse complement strand
AGCAGGGAGTTGATGGAGAGAAAGCTTTTATGAAACATCAGAGTGTATTTGGCAGATTTACTGCTTATATGCTCGGATTAGGATCAAAAAGCGGAAACATGGCTGAGATTTATTCCGCAACTGCAAAATTTCTTGAAAGATCATTACAATTTAAAAAGAGTTTACGTAGCGCATTAATTACTCCTTCCGTTACAGTACTATTATTAATAGCTGCTTGCATATGGTATGTTACATATATTTTTCCGGAAACAGCTAAATTGTTTTTAAGAATGGGAGCAAAACTTCCGCCAATGACAGCTTTTACTTTAAAGATGAGCGACTTTATTGGTGAGAATGCTATCTTACTTTTTCTTCTTTCTTTGCTGCCATTTATTATTTTATTTTTGATCTATAAGCATCCAAGAGGTAGAGTTAAATTTGATCAGTATTTGATGAAGCTTCCGTTACTCGGTGATTTATTCCATAAAACTTATATTGAAATATTTTGCCGTGTTTTTTATACTTTATATAGTGGTTCGGCTGTTAGTATTTTACCAATAAAGATTGCTGCTGAAGCTACCGGAAACAGGTACTTTGAAGAACAGATAGTAAACATATCTCTCCCAATGATGATGAAACGAGGTGTAGGAATAACTGATGCACTTCAGGCATCCGGAGTATTTAATGAAACGGCTATTTCCAAATTCAGGCAGGGTGAAGAAAGTGGAAATGTGAAAAAAACATCTTTGCAATTAGCAAAATACTTTGAAAGAGAAACAGTTTATAAATTAAGAAATGCAATAGAGTGGATTCAGATCGCAATTGCTTTTGTAATATTAATATTAATGATTTTACTAACACTTATCTCAGCAGAAACTGCAGTGATATCTCCTAAAAGGCCTTTAGGAGGATGATAAACCAAGAGTTATTATGAACAATATTTCATTTATCGAAGGTAAGATTGATATAAAGATTAATGATGAAGATTATTCTCAGGAACTTGTTGGAAACAAATTAGCTTATCTTCTACTTAAAAAGGGTATAATAGATACCAACACCGTTAACAAAGCAATATTTCTTAAACAGAAATATATTCAGGAAGGTAAAGGCAGAAAAAATTTAGCACAGATACTTGTGCAGGATTTAAACTTTGACCACGATCTAATCTTTCGTGAAGTAGCCTCATTTTATGCATTTCGTACAGTTGATCTGGATATAAAAAATCTTTCCGATACTTTTATTAATGATATTAGAAATCTTCTGGAAACTTATGATAACGATCTGAAGAAATTACTTTTGCATGTCAAAATGCTTCCCTTGATGTTCGATATCAATAATAAAAATAAATTAATTATTGGGGCAATCGATCCAACAGACAAAGAAATACTTAGAATTGTACAAAGATTAAATATTGAACGATATGAAATAACATACTTACCTCCAGCAGTTTATGATAAATTAATTGAAATATTAGTTCCACCTGAAAATGAATATTTAATTAATTTAGAAAAACTTGGAGACCAGTATGAAGCACCGATAACCGGTTCTGAAGGATCTGTAGATGAAAGTCTTTTAGAGATTGAAATAAATAAAAGTGCTTTAATAAATTTATTTGAAGGCGCATTAATTGAGGGCGTAAGAAAAGGTGCCAGTGATATTCACTTTTTACCTGAAAGTTCAACTGACACATTAATTAATTTTAGAGTAGATGGAAAACTACTACTTTGGCACCGACAGCAAAATACAATGCCGGAAGCTATAATAGCCGTTGTAAAAGATAGAGCAAGAGGTCTTGATAGATTTGAGCGTGAAAGCGGGCAGGATGGATTTATTCAAAGAGAAATTGACGGTCATATTATAAGATTCAGAGTCTCCATAATTCCTATCGCTGGTAATGAAATCAAAAATAAATTTGAAAGCATTGTAATAAGAATACTGGATGACAGAAAAGTTATTAAAGATTTAAGTGCTTTGGGATTTTCGGGTTATGCACTAACAAGTTTTCAAAAAGCAATAAGCAATCCACAGGGTTTGGTAATTTTAACCGGACCTACAGGATGCGGTAAGAGCACAACATTACAAGCCGCACTTCAACAGGTAATAAATCCTTCTGTAAATGTTATTACAGTTGAAGATCCTATCGAGTACATCATAAGAGGAGCTAGACAAGTTAAACTTGGACACAAATTGGATTTTGAACATGCTCTAAGATACATTCTGCGTCACGATCCGGATATAGTGCTTGTTGGTGAAATGCGCGATAAAGAAACAGCAGACATTGCAATAAAATTGGCTAATACCGGTCACTTAACTTTTTCAACTCTACACACTAATGATGCTCCAAGTGCAATATCCAGATTATATAAAATGGGAATTGAACCTTTTCTTTTGGCAAATGCAATTAATATAATTGTTGCGCAAAGGTTGATCAGAAAGTTATGTGAGTGTAAAAAGAAAAGTGGTAAACATGACGAAAAATATTTTAAGAGATTAGGTTTGGATCCTGTTGAATGGAAAAAATACACTCTGTACGAGCCAGTAGGATGTGAAAAATGTTTGGGCTCTGGTTTTAAAGGAAGAATGGCTGTTCACGAAGCAGTTTATATTACAAAAGAAATTGCACAAATAATTCTTGATGCCGGAGATAAAATTGATGAAATCAGCGTTCGCAAAGCAGCAAGAAAAGATGGATCCTTAACTTTACGCGAGGCAGGTTTAGAAAGAGTTAAAAGCGGCATCACTTCTCTGGAAGAAGTTTTTGCCAGTACAATGGATGACTAATTTTTATTAATAACTTTTCAACAAAGTAGTATTATGGCTGTACAAGAAATAAAGGTAGATGAGGATTTAACACTTGATACAATTGAAATCCTAAAAAAGCATTCATCTAAAATTCCTGAACATTATTTTGGAATTGATAGACTAATCTTTCTCGACTCTATTCTAAAAGAAATTACTTTTGAAGAATCAAGAATTTTAACCCGGTACGTGAATTATCTCCTAAAAATAATGTTGTTAAGAGAAGCCTCTGAT
>DASVGS010000229.1:0-3137 GCA_036379435.1 Ignavibacteriaceae bacterium | reverse complement strand
GGTTTTGTTTTTAGTATCAGGTCTATCCGCCGCGGCTGCATTCGTTCATCTCTTTGCAAAGAACAAAGCGGAAAGTGAGCTGCTTGCTAAAACAGATAATGGATTTTTGGTAATTGAGTTATTTGTTTTTGTAATGATCTTCTTAGGATTTCTATCCTCTGCAAGACCGCATATGGAAGCTGCACAGCTTTTATTAACCGGTGCATATGCGCCCGTATTCTGGGTGTTTGTAATTGGATTAGGAATAGTAATTCCACTTATCATACAACTGCTTGCTGTTAATCATAAAATAAAACACACAGCCATTGCACCAATAATGGTAATTGTTGGCGGATTGATTTTAAGATTTGTAATTGTTTCGGCTGGACAATACAGCCATTGGTTTAATGCACATTTTCATTAATGGAGATTTATTAAATGACTTCTATAACAAAATGGATAACTCATGTCTTTGAAAAAGAAGATGGACATGAACATATTCATATCGACGCTAAACCTTATTCTAATCCTTATCTGGTTGGTATTGGATTGGGCTTAGTTTTGCTTGCAGCATTTGTAATTATGGGCAGAGGACTTGGAGCATCCGGTGCGCTTTCTACATTGGTTGCTGTGGCAGTAAATACAATCGCTCCGGAACACTCCACAGGAAATAATTTTTATTCTGAGTACATGGGTGATGGTTCAACAAATCCTCTCATGGATTGGTTGATATTTCAAACCCTTGGTGTTTTAGCAGGTGGATTTTTATCCGGTACAATTTCTCATCGTGTTAAAAAAGGAGTTGAAAAAGGTCCACGCATATCAACAAAGATGCGTTTTGTTTACGCATTTATTGGCGGCGGTTTACTTGGTTACGGAGCTAAACTTGCACGCGGCTGCATGAGTGGACAGGCACTTTCCGGCGGCGCAGTATTAAATCTTGGCAGCTGGATTTTTATGATGATGGTTTTTGTTGGCGGATATGCCGCTGCATATTTTATGAGGAGGCAATGGACATGAATGCACCATTTTTCAAATTTGAATATTTTAATTCTGATGTAAGCTTGATTATCGCTTTTGTTATTGGAATTGCTTTTGGCATCGCATTAGAAAAAGGCGGATTTGGAAGAGCAACAATTCTTGCTTCACAATTTTACTTTACAAATATGCGTGTGCTTAAGGTTATGTTTACTGCAATTGTAACTGCGATGCTTGGACTTTACTTTTTGTCAGTGATAGGTTTTGTTGATCTCTCTCTTGTCTATTTAACTCAAACAAACTTATTGCCGATGGCTGTTGGCGGATTAATTGCAGGACTTGGTTTTATTATTGGCGGTTATTGTCCCGGCACATCTATGGTTGCTGTAGCTACTGGTAAATTAGATGCAATGGTATTTGTAGTGGGAATGATTTTCGGAATTCTTGTATTCGGTGAAATGTTTCCCGGAATAGAAAACTTTTTTAACTCCGGATTTATGGGCACAGTTACACTTCCTTCTTTCTTTAATCTTTCATACGGATTAGTAGTTTTTCTGGTAGTACTAATGGCAATCGGAGCCTTTACTGCTGCAGAGTGGGGTGAAAAGAAAATGGAAGCAAAAACCGGAAGGGAAAAATTATGAAAAAGTTCTGGTCAAATTTATCCCTGAATAAGAGGCTCGCTTTGATTGCCATTATATTTGGATTAGTAGCCTTATTTGCCGGTGATCCCTACGGTGGTACAACAATAAAAGTTAACGAAAAAGATTTAGTACTTTCTACGGTTGGTAACGCGGACAAAGTATTGGTTACCGATTTAGCTGATTGGATAATAAAAGGTAAATCAGATTTTGAATTGATTGATCTGCGAAGTGAAGATAAATATAACGAGTACACAATACCCGGTTCACAATCTATTCCTCTTCCGCAAATCTCATCATCAGATCTCTTACGGAATCAAAAAATAGTTTTATTTTCTGATGATGATGTTGCTTCATCCCAGGCCTGGTTTATCCTTAAAACAAAAAAATATAAAGGTGTTTATATTCTTGATGGAGGATTAGAAGCCTGGAAGGAAAAAGTATTGTTTCCAAAAGCCCCTGTTAATGATAGCAAAGATGATTTAGCAGAATTTGAAAAGATGAAAGAAATTGCAAAGTATTTTGGCGGGCAAGCACAAACCGATTCTTCAGCAGTAGAAACAAAGCAGCAGATAAAGCTTCCAACAGCTCCAACCAGCACAACTAAAACATCAGCACCAACTGGCAAGAAAAAGAAAAGAGAAGGATGTTAGCCAATTCAAAAATGCCAATAACAAAAAAAATATTGTCCTAAATATTTATGCTTAACTAATTCAGGAGAGAAAATGAAAAAATTGTTTCTTGTACTTTTATTGGTTGGATTTACATTCCAATCTTTTGCAACCGATGGATATTATCGCCACGGTTATGGAATTAAATACTCAGCGCTTGCAGGTTCCGGAGTAGCTGTTTCATTAAGTTCACTTGGTGCAATTACCAATCCTGCATCAATTACTAATCTTAATTCAGGCTTTGAAATAAACGCATCTTACTTTAGTCCTGAGAGATATTATGAAGTTGGCGGTATGCCAAGTATGTTTCCGGGAACTTTTGGATTAATGCCCGGTAAAGTTGAAAGTGAAAAAACATCATTTTACTTTCCGACTGTTGGAGCAAATTTAAAGTTGAATGATAAAATGGCAATTGCACTTTCACTTTACGGAAATGGCGGAATGAATACAGATTATCCGGCAATGACTTTCGGAGATCCAAATTCTCCAGGAACAGGAGTTAACCTTGAACAGATGTTTGGTAATTTAACATTTGCATACAAGTTCGCTTGTAATCATTCAATAGGAGTTGCAGGAATTGTTGGCTGGCAAAGATTTGCTGCAAAAGGTCTTGCAAACTTTGCAATGTTTTCATCTGATCCGGCAAACTTAAGTGGTAATTCATGGTCTACTGCTTTAGGATTTGGATTTAAAGTTGGATATCAGGGAAAGTGGATGGATGAGTTAAGCTTTGGTGCTTCGTATCAATCTAAAATATATATGAGTGAGTTTGAACGTTATGCAGGTTTATTTGCTCAGGCAGGGGATTTTGATGTACCCGCAAGCTGGCAAGCTGGTTTAGCATTTACGCCAGGAGACTGGAAATTTT
>DASVGS010000228.1:0-3741 GCA_036379435.1 Ignavibacteriaceae bacterium | reverse complement strand
GTTGTAGTGTTTGTTTGGCTTACTGTCCAATCTTGTCCGCCGTTGGTGGTTTTTATTATTGCACCAAGATCACCGCAAGCCCAGCCTTTATCTTTGTTTACAAAATGTACACCTATATAATCAACTCTTGGTACTTTAGGGTTTAGTTCTGTCCATATTCCGGTACTTTCTAATGGAAATAAACTTCTCTTTATTTCATTTATATCTTTACCAAAATATTTTTGTTCATAACTCTGTTGGTTTTCTGTTGGCTCAATTGTTCTTCGGTATTGTACAGGTTTTGTTGTATCAGAATTTAAATTAAACTTATTATAATCTTGCGCAAATAGGTTGTAAGAGAAGCAAATCAGTATTAGAAATAAAATGATGAATATTTTTTTGTTTAGAAAAGCGAAAAAAGAAAAGCATAAATTTTGTTTTATAGTTTTCATAACGCATAGCTCCTATGTTTTACCTTAACAAATATTAAGCCTAATTATTAAATACAAATTAAGTTAAAAAACAAAACCAACCAAAATAAAGCAGTAAAATAGTTATGCTGTTGTGAAAGATTTACAGGTAAGAAAATTTTTGGAGGGTTAGTGTAATGTTAATTAATCGTTGGTAAAAATACTTTAAAAGTTGTTCCTTCACCATAGTCAGATTCAACAATTATTTTACCTGAGTAAGAATCAACAATTCTTTTTACTATAGAAAGTCCTAAACCTGTGCCGCTTATGTTCTTCGTTTTATCATTTTTTGCACGGAAGAATTCTGTAAAAAGTTTTTGCTTTTCTTCCGGCTTCAAACCAATTCCGCTGTCTTTAATTTCTGTAATAAGATAATTTTCTGATTGGTAGAGCTTGATATTTATAATTCCTTGTTCGCGGTTATATTTAATAGCATTACTTATCAGGTTGGTAAACAACCGGGATATTTCATCAGCATCAGCATTTATGCAATGAGCCGAGCTATCTTTATCAAAAGCTACTTGTATTCCTTTTTTAATAATATCGATTTGAAAAAGTTCAAGTATAGAAGAAATGATTTCGTGCAGACAAACTTTTTTTATTTCCCGGTTAACTGCTTTTAATTCCATACGTGAAATATCAAGAAGATCGTTTACCATTTTAAGCAAGCCGTCCAATCTTATCATCGAACGGTTTTCATAGTCTTTTCTTTGCTCGGGAGTAAGCTTTATCGAATCATCATTAAACAATTTTAGAAAACCATAAACCGCCGCAATGGGGGCTTTAAGTTCGTGTGATACCATAGAAACAAACTGAGATTTAACAAACTCAATTTTTTTAAGTTCAGTTATGTCTTTAAATACAAATACAACACCGGCAATATTTTCACCGGGATGGCGGACCGCAGATGCAGTAACCTCAATAAAAAATTCCCGGTTAGGTTTTAACTCTATTTGAATCGTGTAAGACTTATGCTCTGTTGATGTATCATTAACCAGTTTATTAAAAAGCTCAAGAATTTCGGGACGAAGTTTATCGAGAATATATTCTTCAACTGCAATTCCAGATAATTCTAAAAATTTTAACGCGGCAGGATTGTACAGAACAGCCAGCCCTTCTTTATTAACGACAAGAACACCATCTGTTATAGAATTTACGATAGTATTCATTCTTGTTTTTTCAAAAGCAACTTCAAGTAAACGCTCTTCACGCTCCTTACGCCATTTATCCGCTTCAAGATTTACTAATCTTTTCTGGTATCCTTCTTTAAGATTAGACAAAAGCTCTTCGGGAGTAAAGGGTTTGGGAATATAGCTGTGCGCACCAAGTCGTGTTGATTCAACAGCGGTTTCATAACTTGCATACGCTGTTGCTATAAAACAAATTGTATCAGGATATTTTTTTTTGATTTGCTGCAGAACTTCAAGTCCATCAACATCCGGCATTTTTAAATCAATTATAGCAAGATCAAATTCGGATTCCGTTCCTAATTTAATTCCTTCAATTCCGTTTTCTGCAGTTGTTACATCATAGCCCTCGCCGGTAAGCAGTCTTTGCGCACCAATGCGTAGACCTTTTTCATCATCAACGATCAGAACTTTTGGTTTGTATGTGTTCATGTCTTTTTAATGTCATTGCGAGGAAGACTGAAAAGATGACGAAGCAATCTTCTATAATATAGATTGCTTCACTCGAGGACCTGTCTGCCGACAGGCAGGCTCGTTCGCAATGACAATATTAAATTATTTCTTTAATTCAAAAAATGCTTCAAGCTTCTGAACAAACTCTTCAATGATAACCGGTTTATTTATAATAGCATCAGCTTTTATCCATTCTTTTTCTTCAGAGGTTGAAGCGGCAAATTTAAAACCTGTATCATAGGTTGCAGAAGTTAAAATGAATACGGGAATGTTTTTCCCATGCTCATCATTTTTAATTTTGTAACAAAGTATAAAACCTGAATCGTGTTGTTCCATAATTAAATCTACTACGCAGGCATCCGGTTTGGATTTTTTAAAAACCTCAAAACCTTCTTTACCGCTGTTTGCAGTAATTACTTCGTAACCCTTGGATTCAATTAATAATTTATTTTGCTCAAGAAGATCTAAATCGTCATCTACTAAAAGTATTTTCCTTTTCGTGCTCATAAAGCTTTCGCTCCTTCGTTTCCTTCATTTGTTTGGTATGCTTGATGTTTTGGCAAAACGACTTTAAACGTAGTACCTTTTCCAATTTCCGTTGTAAAATTAATATTTCCTTTGTGCATTTTTATTATGCCGTAAGAAATTGCCAGACCCAGTCCAGTTCCTTTGCCCATACTTTTAGTCGTAAAGAATGGCGTAAACACTTTACCATGGTTTTCTTTAGGAATTCCATTCCCGGTATCCGCTATTTTAATTTTAACATTACTCTTATCTGATGATAAACTAATATTTAATTCTTTTGCATTATCAGTTTCAATCATAGCATCGCAGGCATTCTTAATAATGTTTATGAACACCTGCTTTAATTGCTCTTCATCCCCTGTTATAGTATAAACATCTTCTATAATATCAAACTTAAATTCTATTTGTCTGTAAACAGGGTTCAGAGTAAATGGTTTTAAAATTTCTCTTAGTGTTTCTGTAAGATCAAATTCTTTTAGATTTAATCTTCCCTGTCGTGCAAAGTTCAAAAGATTAGCAACAATATTTTTACATCTGTTTGCTTCTTCAACAATTAATCCCAGATCCTCTGTATGCTGATCATTATTATAAATTTTTTCAAGATCGCGTTTTAGCATTGATGAGTAAAGCAAAATTGTACCAAGCGGATTATTAATTTCGTGTGCAACTCCGGCAGCAAGCTGTCCAATAGAAGCAAGTTTTTCTGCCACGCGCAGCTGTTCCTCTGTGTTGGATAAATTATCATAAGCAGTTTTTAATTCATCAAGCAAGTAAGGAAGACACATTTCCTTTTCTGCAAGATCCTTTGCAATTGCAACCGCATATTCCCTGCAGGTTGGATAGCCGCAAGCGCCGCAATTCAGTTCGTCCTTTGGAGTAAATTTCTTCGTCTGTGCTAATATCTCTTTAATCTTTTCTTCAGATGGATATGGTCTTCGCTGATTATCAACCCTGAAAGTTCGTTGCAGATTTAATTTTCTAGCATTGTAAAGATTACTTTTCCATACGCGCTTATCAACATTGTAAATTTTTTCATCGATGTAATTGATTACTTTTTCACGTCTTGCATAATAATTTAGTTCTGTATCAATTGCTGGTCCGCTTATACAGCCTTCACAGAATAAAAT
>DASVGS010000227.1:0-3810 GCA_036379435.1 Ignavibacteriaceae bacterium | reverse complement strand
ATCAGATTAAAATACAGACCGTGGCATCCGGTGCTTGCCGAAGCAAATTACACATTTACACGTATTACAGATGAGCTTGCAGGAAGGACTGCGAGGTTTAAACTAATGAGCAATAGTTTTTTCGGAATTAATATTTCTTATGGTTTTTAATTTTAGAAATAGTTGAACTCACCCTGCCTGCGGCAGACAAGCCCCCTGCCCCCTTCCTTTGAGAAGAGAAGAGGAAGAATGTGAAAGTAGAAATTTTCTTAATAAATTTATTTTGATTTTATTGTTTCTTACGTTTTAATTTATTCATTTACTAAGGTATGGCTATGCGGACAATTATAATTGCGGTTACTCTTGTTACTTTAATATTTACCGAAATTATTTTACCACAATCAGTAAGCAGAAAAACATTTAATCCCATATCAAACAAGATCTCAATTAATCTGGAAGGCGGAGCTACTTATCCCAGGACAGATTTTACGAATGACAAGTTAAGTTATATAGGACAGATTTCAGCAGATTATTTTTTCCCTGCATATTCTTCAGGAGTTTTTGGATTAAGGGCTTATGCATATTACGGGCAGCTTACGGGAGATGGTACATATAATAATATTTCAACTTTTCCAACGATACCTGAATACTTTAGTGTTATATCATCAGGCGGCGGCGGAATTACTTATACATTAAGGGCATCAAAAGTATTTTATCCATATGTATTTGCCGGAGGCGGGTATTTGTATTTTAATCCTACAGACAACGACGGGAATAAGTTACCGAGAAACGCGGCAAAGCAGTATAGTAAAAATTCCTGGTCAATAACCGGAGAACTTGGAAGCAGATTTTTTATTTCAGAGTCAGTTAGTTTAAATCTTGCTGTTAACCTGGATTATGTTCCGATGGATAATCTGGATGACATAGATAATCCGACTACGAACGGAACTGACCGGGATATATTTTTTACCGGACGGGCAGGATTATCATTTTACGTTGGAGGTATTTCAGATTCGGATAATGACGGAGTAAGGAACGAAGAGGATGTATGTCCTGATACACCACCAAATGTAAGTGTGGATGAGTTCGGATGTCCCGTAGATACAGACAAGGACGGAGTGCCTGATTATCTGGATAGATGCGCCAACACACCAAAAAATATTCCTGTTGATCTTGATGGCTGCCCCCTGGATGTTGATGGAGACGGTGTACCCGATTATATGGATCTATGCAATGATACTCCTTTAGGTGTTACGGTTGATGCTCGGGGATGTCCAATAGATTCGGATGATGATGGTGTGCCCGATTATAAAGATTTATGTGCAAACACTGAAGTTGGTGTTGAGGTAAATAAATGGGGTTGTCCAATCGATCAGGAAGTATATGAACCTATAAAGAAAACAGAAATAATTTTAAATGGTGCAGTAAACTTTGAGACAAACAAATCAGAGTTACTGGCAGCGGCTTATCCGGAACTTAAGCAGGTGCTGAAAGTGATGCAGGATTATCCAGATACAAAGTGGAAGATTGAAGGACATACAGATAATACAGGATCATTAAAATTAAACAATGAATTATCTTTAAAGCGGGCACAGGCAGTTTATAACTATTTTATTATAAATGGTATTAATCCTAAAAGATTATATGTGAACGGATATGGACCAGATTACCCGGTTGCAGATAATAGCACAGAGACAGGAAGAGCTTTGAACAGAAGAGTGGCAATAATTCTGGTTAATGATGAAAGTACAGGCGATACAAAAATGATAAAGAATGAAAAGCCAAATGTTACAAAGCGGGTTTACAATCCAACCGTTGAAAGAAATGTAGGCAATATGATCTTTAGCGACGGCTATCTTTACTGTTTCCAGGTTTCTTCGTGGAGATCACGAGAGAAAGCGGAGGCGGAATCTAAAAAACTTGCTGCAAAAGGTTACGATTCATTTATTGTGATTGCAGATCTGCCTGAACTTGATGGAACCTGGTACCGTGTACGAGTTGGTTATTTTAATTCTGTTGATGAAGCGAATAAAGTAAGGGAGAAGATTTTAATTAATAGAGATTAGAGTTCAGAGAATAGAGAACAGATATTTAATGGTCAATCGTAAATGTTCAATGATCAATGGACGGAAAGAAGAAGAGAGAGGAAGTTATTTTTTATTTGAGAGCTGGGATTTTAATCCTGATGTAATAATGAAGTTTGCAAGATCTTTTCCATCTATGTACATAGTACCATTTGAAACTCTTTCAGCAAAGGTTCCTGTTGTAATAACAAATTTTCTTTTAATTTCATTAGCAGCGGGTTTAAAGTGGATTATTTCTTCATAGTCATCTTTTTTAAGCTCGCTTGTTAGTAAACATTTACCGTGCAAATTAACAGGCATACTGCCTTTTCTTCCTGAACCGATAATATAAAACATTGGTTCATCAGCAATATCCATAATACTTATATCACGGTAACCAAGAAAACTAAAGAAACTTTTCATTAATAATTTAAAAGAATTAAGCTCGATTGACTGCATTTTATTAACTAACCTTGTGCGTTCACTATTAAGTGATTTTACACCCTGATCATTTAATCCAAACACATAAAGCCAATCATTCATAGAAATAAGTTCTGAAACAGTTTCACTCTTAAGATTATCAAATAAATACCTGTTATCCAGTCCTTTTAAATGAATAAGATTGTTCAATTCTTCTTCAAAAGTATTTTTGATATGATAATTATAAATAACCACCGGTGTTTGAACTCCCTGAGAAATACCAATTTCATCATCGTTCTGCCATTGCGTTATCGGGTTCCACCATTGATCAAAATTAATAATGTAAGGAACTTTATTAAGTTTAATATTCATTCGTGATGGTTTAAGATTAGTCAGGAACACAGTCATATCACTGCGGTCATAAAAAGAAGCAAGTGATTGTTTTAATTCGTCTGTAGACATACCATTGCGGCCAACGACGAATTTAATATTATTAAGTTCAAAAGCCTTTTCAATTTTCTTTAAGCCGTTCCCATCATATTGTGTAAAAACAACAACCTTCTTTTTATTAAGTGCAATCGTTTCAACCTGTTCTATAAGCAGGTTGGCTTTAGGACTTATATTGCGGAAAGAAGAAAAATTTAATATTTGTTTAAGCTTATGTATTATAGAAAATATATTTGATTGAAAACGCAGCGGGTTGGGATTTTCAAATAAAGTATTAAGCTCTTTTTTAGATTGATTAAGTGATTCGGCATATTCAAACGACTGCATTTCATCAAGATACAACCAGATATCTTTAGTGATAACAGAAGGCTCATCTGCCTGAATATCTTTAAGAGAACTGCCAAAAATATTGAATGATACTTTTTCAGAAAATTCAAATTCGTTTAAATATTTTTTAACTGCTTTTTCATTAATAATTGCCGAGAGCATCCAGATATAATCGGGTTGTGAATTAGTAACAAGCTGATCAATTTGCGCTGATGCAGATTTAAGATTAACAAGTTCATCAAAAATGATAAGATCGAGTTTATCAAATTCTTTAAGCTCAACTTTGCCGATATCATTAATATCCAGGCACCAGATTACCGAGTTTCCTTTTAATTTTTTAGTTGAACCGGGTTCAATTTTTTTAACTTTAAGTTCTTTAGCGTAAGATTTAAGCGATGCTGTCCAGTACTCAGTCAGCCGGGTATTATCACTTATCAACAATGCAGATTTGATACTTCCCTTTTTTGCAATGAAGCCGATTGCGGCAGAAGTCTGATCAAACTTATCATAGCCAAGTTCATCATTAAGAACTGCATAATTATTTGCTGCTAAAAACTGGGCAGACTGGAACTGA
>DASVGS010000226.1:0-6506 GCA_036379435.1 Ignavibacteriaceae bacterium | reverse complement strand
TAATTATCTGCATAAAAAATATCGCTAACTAATAATTTAGTGGTCTGATCCTGTGAGAGGTTTATCGGCTGAATTAGATCATGAATTGTCTGGGGGAATAATGTTGTACAATATATTAAGATCAAAAAGAAAAGATTTTTCAACATCGCTTTATCCGGTAATGATGGTATAATTACTAATTTTTTTTAATAAGGAATATGCTGCGGTAATCAATAAAATAATGCAGTATTTTTCCCGGGCTTAATTTACTAAAAAGCGGTTATAAGAATAAGTGGATAAAGTGTGATTATTTTAAATCTTTAATATCAGCCAGGTAATAACAGTGATTGTGTTTTGTCATTCCGATTTTAGGATAGTAATCAATTGCAGCAGGTGCAGATAGTAATATAAGATTTGCTTGCGGAGTTATCTTTTTGGTTTCCTCAATTAATTTTTTTCCAATTCCTTTTCTTTGATACTTAACATCAACAGCAAGATCTGAAAGGTAAGTGCAATAAACAAAATCCGTAATTGAGCGGGCAACGCCGATTAGTTTACCATCTAACCGGGCTGTAACAATAAGATTTGCATTATTACACATTGAAGAAATCCTTTGTTCATCATTTACCGGCCGGCGTTCTGCAAGTGTACTGTTTTTCAGCACCTCAATAAATTCAGAAACATCAAGAGATTTTTCAACCGCATAAATTATTTCACTCATATTGCCTCCATATAAAAAAAGCGAAGAACAAAATTATTCTTCGCTTAATTAATACAATCTTAAAACAGATTATAAAGCTGCATCCTTTGCTGCTTTAGCTATTCTGAATTTTAAAACTCTCTTTGCAGGGATAACCATTGTAGCGCCTGTAGCAGGGTTTCTTCCCATTCTTTTCTTTCTGTTTACTACAACTAATTTTCCTAAACCAGGAATTGTGAATGACTTCTTAGCTTCCTTGTAAGATAAAGCTACGAGTTCATCTAGAAACTGACCGGATAACTTTTTTGTTGTTCCGGTTTTTTTTGATAGGTGATCAAGTATCTGACCCTTGGTCATTGGTTTAGCTGCCATATATAGCCCTCTCTTTTAATTAATGAATGTTGTTTAATTACAGAGCGAAAATAAATATATTTTATTTCAAATAAAATGAATTCCAAATAAAAAATAAATTTGACCTTCAGTTCACTCCCATAAATTGAGGGTGTAATCAACCGATAATTTATACTTAACTGTGCAAATGACTTTGATGCACATCAGTTAATTAGTTATTTTTATCTTTAATAAAATAAAATTGAATTGTTATAAATGATCAGGAATATATTAATTCTGTTTATCCTTTCTTCTGTAATAACGCTTGGACAAATTCAAGATTCTGTTGCGAGTGAAATTAAAATTTATCCTGATACTATTTCAACCGGTGATGATTCATTATTAACAAATGATTCTTTGTTTGTAGTTGTTAAGCGCGATTCAATAGTTCCTCTTTATTACCAGCCATTAACAGAAAAGAGTTTTATTGAATCAAATAAAGCAATGATGAGGCAGGAATATCAATATGCCGGGGAGTATCTGAAATTATTTCAATTTAATTTTATAAAAAATCTTGCATTTACAGGACAACCTAATGAATCATTTCTTTACGGTCTTGGTAACAATGCTGTAAGTTATTTGATTGACGGTATTTCATTTAATGACAGATATTCCAACTCTTTAAATCTTAATCTTATTCAATCAGAAGATGTTGATTCAATAGAAATAATTCCGTTACCGCGGGGATTTCTTTACGGCACATACAATAATCCTGTAAGTGTAAATTTTATTACAAAAGATTTTATTTCTGCCAAGCCATACACACGCTTAAGATTTTATCAGGGTGCAGACAGGGATATGATGCTCGATGGAAGTTTTAATGCAATAATTACAAATAAACTTATCGCCTCATTTGATATTGCCAACAGAATATTTGATGGAACATACGCGAACAGCGATTACTCGATATGGCAGGGAAAAATTAAATTAAAATATTTGCTGTCTAACACTATTAATTTAATTGCAACATATAATTATAATGATTATAAAGCGGGATATAACGGCGGCGTTGATGTTGATAGTATTATAGCGCTTGGAGAAAATATAGATGATGTGATGTATGATTTTAGAGCAGCGCCTGTGCTTTATCCAAACGGTGAATTAAAAACATTAACACATCTGCCAAGATTAAGATTTTTAATTAAACCGACTGATTGGCTGAAAACGGACGCAAGTTTATTTTTTATATTCAACAGGTATGAGAAAAACACAACAGCCAGTGAATATTCTGAAAACAAATCTTATGGTTTAAATATTCGCAATGATTTTGATTATAACATTTTCAAGTTTCAATTAAATATTGACTATGAGAAAAGCGATATCTTTTCAACTGCATCATTTTACAATTATCTTTGGACCACACACAGCTCTGTAGCACAAAACCAGTTTGATGCCGATTTATTTTCCGTATCCGGTATTCTATCTGCTAATTTAGATGATGATACTTTCATTCCCTCTGTTTATTACAAAACATCAACATATAAAAAAAATTATTCACAGCCCATGGTTTATGGTGATGATAGCAATAGTCAGGGAATCGGGATAGATTTATTATTTAAAATCAAATCAAACTTTAGGCTTTATTTTGGAACCTCTGTTTTTAAACCATATAATTTAAACGAGTTTAAAGATGCGTTAATTGAATTTGGTGCAAGGTATCAGAATGAATTTGTGTTTGCGGACTTAAAATATTTTTACAATGAGTATGATTATGGTTTTTATACCGGAGGAGTTTTTTACAATTATATAAAGTTTGGCTACCTCAACGGCTTTGGATTGAATTTAAAACTAAATTTATGGCAACTGCTGCTCGAGTCTAACTCTTCATATTATTATTCCGCAGGCAATAAATTATCAGGTGTTCCGGAATTTCAAACTCAAACGGGTCTTTATTACACAGGTATAATATTTAACAAGAATCTTGATTTGAAAACAGGATTTGTTTTTTATTACACCGGTGCAAACAATGTATTTACAAATGAACACGGTGTTACAGAAGTTGCATCTTCGTACGAATTAGATTTTACACTTGCCGGTGAAATTCAAGAAACAGCTATTATTTATTTTACCTGGCAGAATTTACTGGATAATCAATATTATCTAACACCGTATTATCCTATGCCTTCACGCAGTATAAGATTTGGTGTTGCATGGGAGTTGTTTAATTAGATTTATTTTTGTCATTGCTTCATCTTGACTCGCCGGGATGAAGCAATCTAACGAGCTTATTTTATTAGATTGCTTCACTCGAAGACTCGTTCGCAATGACGTACCTTTACAAACTCAGCATCTCTTTAAACTTAACAGCCTGTCTTCGTGAGACTTCAATTTTATGCCCGCCTTTAAGTTTAGCAAGCAATCCGCCGTTAAGCCATGGTTCAATATTTTCAACCCATTTTAGATTAATGATATGTTTTCTGCTTGCACGGAAAAAAGATTTACGATCTAATCTTTCATCAAGATAATTTAACGTCCTTAAGATAAGCGGTTTATTATCATCAAAAAATAATCTTACATAATTGCCTTCGGATTCAAACAGGCGCACTTTTTCTAATTTTACAAACCAGCATTTATCGCCATCTTTAACAAAAACCTGATCATCCGCGGTTAAAGTTTCCTGAGATGCTTCGTGAATTTTTTCTTTACGTTTTCCCTCAATCAATTTTTTAACTGATTCTTCCAGTCTTGCCGGTTCTATAGGTTTCAAAAGATAATCAAGAGCATTAAACTCAAAAGCTTTAAGTGCATATTCATCATATGCAGTTGTAAAAATAACTTTAGGAACACTGTCTAATTCCTGCAGCAATTCAAAACCTGTTTTACCCGGCATTTGAATATCAAGAAAAATCACCTCCGGGTTTAATTCGGAAATTTTATTATGTGCATCATCGGCATTTATCGCTTCACCAACTATTTCAATATCCTTAAATGGTTCAAGCAATCTGATTAGTTCAGTGCGGGCTAATCTTTCATCGTCAATTATTAATGCTTTCATTGTTTTAAACCTCCTGATGGTATTATAAGCTTTGTTAGAACAATATTATTATTTTCATTTGTTAAAGTTAGTGAGGCATCTTCTCCGTACAATAAAGACAATCGATGTTTTGTATTACTTATTCCGAAACCTCTGGAACTTTTTAATGCGTCCTCATCAAATTTACCACTATTTCTAATTTCTACTATAAGATTTGAACCAGTGATTTTTGCATCAACATTGACGTTACCGCCCTGTTTAATTTTTGAAATGCCATGCTTAATTCCATTTTCAACTAATGTTTGTACCATCATAGGTGGAATTTCGATTCGATCCGCATCTGGTGTAGAATAAATTTTATAATTAAGCCGTTCTTCAAATCTAATTTTTTCAAGATCAAGATAATCCTGTATTGTTTTTAATTCCTCGGATAGCGGAACAGTTTCTGTTCTTTCAATCTTTAAAGTATATCGCATAAGATTAGAAAGTTTTGTTATAGCATCTTTCGCATTCTGTGGATCTTCTTCAATTAATGCGCGGATACTATTCATAGCATTGAACATAAAATGTGGATTAAGTTGTGCTTTCAAAGTTTTTAATTCAAAATCTTTTACGGCTGCTTCAAATATCAGAGTTTCAATCTCGGCCTTTTTTGAATTTTCAAAAAAGTGAATGGCAAAGTAGATTAATGACCAGACCAGTACAATGCTGGTTAAGTTTAAGATTCCCGATATAATTGAAGCGATTAAATGCTGAGATTCTCTTTCAACATGAAGCAGGTATCCAAAAACATAGACAGGAATAAAAATTATCAGACCTACTACAAAGCTTGCAACAATTATTCTTGGAGCAATTTTTTTAAGAGGAAGATTTGCCCAATTCTTTTTTCTTATATATAATCGATAAAAATGGGTACAAAAAAAACCAAATGCACCTAAAAGTATCCAGAGTAATATCCGGTTTATCGGAACAGTTTCAAATGATGAAATAATAAGTAGGTTTACAATTACAAATAAACTCCAACCCGAAGCTTGTGAAATCCAGTATAAATTATTTCGTTTCAAGGTATCAATAATTTCACTTTTAGTTGAGAGTTTTTCGATAACAAAATCTGATTTTGTATTAAGTATCGCTGTGTTCATATCAAATATAATCTTAACCTTTGTAAAAGGGAATCATTTTTTAATGTTGCACAGACAACTTACGGGCAGAACAACAGATAATTGAAAATTATTTTATATATGGCAAAGAAATGTGACAGGAGGAATTATTATTGCAATTTAATTGACAGTATTAAATTATCTAAGATGTAAATTGTTAATGTTTATAAAAAAAAGTCACACTTATAATTTTTAAAGTGTGACTTTTTAATAATGATGTTAATATTTTTTATAACGAAATTATATCATTATAAATTATAAATGCCATAAGAAGCAGAAGCAAAACAAGTCCGGTATTTTGAATTGCCATTTTAATTTTAATTGGTATTTCCCGTTTAATAGCTGCCTCGATAATTATCATAACCAAGTGTCCTCCATCCAGAACAGGGAAAGGCATGATATTTAGTATTGCCAAACTTAAACTAAGAAGAGCGAGGAAATATAAGAAATTAGCCATTCCGCTATCGGCAGATTTTGCGGCTATCTGTGCGATTTTAATTGGACCGCCAAATGCTTTTTTAAACTCAACATCACCTGTAAATACTTTTCCAATCATTGAAAAAGTTAATGCAGTCATTTTTTCAATATCTTTCCATCCATAGTAAACAGATTCAAAAGCACCATAAGTACGCATAGTGGTTTTACCAATAAACACAGGCCCGATGGCTACTCCAATTTTTGCATCAGGACCAGGAGTAACAGAAAGATTAATATCTTTATTATCTCTTTGCACTACCAGTTGCAGTTCTTTACCTGCATTAGAAGAAATAAGTTCTGTAGTTTGTTTGGCACTATAAAGTGTAACGCCGTTAAGACTAATTAACACATCTCCGGCTTTTATTCCTGCTTTTTCTGCCGGTGAATCTTTTACAACCTCGCCTATTGCCGGTTTAACTCCTTCAGGAACTAAAAACATAGCCTGAGTTTCATCATCCGGAATTAATTTTCTTTTAACTAAAAGTGTTTGTTTCTCGCCGTTTCTTAAGACCTCAACATTAATGTTTTCACCAAGAGTATTAATAAAAATTTCTGCACGTAAATCTTCCCAGTTGGTTACTTGTTTTCCGTTAACGCTTAAAACCTTATCGCCGCTTTCAAAACCAGCTAATGCTGCCGGGCTTCCTGCTTCAACGTAAGCGATGGTTGTAGTTTGGGTGATTGGTTTTCCCTGAAAAAAATTAGCGCCCCAAAAGATTGCCCAGGCAAGCATAAGATTCATAAATACGCCTGCAGTAATTACAAATATTTTTGCCCATACTGGTTTTGCTCTGAATTCATATGGCTGCGGTTCTTTATCAGCAAA
>DASVGS010000225.1:0-6081 GCA_036379435.1 Ignavibacteriaceae bacterium | reverse complement strand
TTATACCCCAAAAATATTTCTAATCCGCTTGCAGATCTTATCAGTGATGAGATTTGGGAATTATTAAACAGCCGCGGATTGATTAACGATCGTTCAGTAAGAGATTATATTATCCGTAGAAGGTTTAAAACTTTACGCTCCCAAAAGGTTAGAACCGGCGATGCAATTGATACACTAAGAGCAGAATATCCGTACCTGCAATTTGATACGATAAGAAAAATAGTGCATAACCCTCCCAAACAGATGAGCAGATCATAGTACTTTTATAGTGATTGTAAATACCCGTCCTGATTTTTGTTGGGACGGGTTTTTTTTGTTAAATATTTAATGAAAAGCAATTTAAGTTATTTACTTTCTTTACTTTTGCTCTGGTTAACAAAAAAATTATGATAATCGAAAACCCTATAACACCTCTTACAGAAATTTTTGATCCTTTATTCGAGCAGAAACAAATCAGAATTTTGATCAAGCGGGAAGATTTGACAGATGATTTTATTTCCGGCAATAAATGGTACAAACTAAAATACAATCTTATCGAAGCTGAAAAACTTGGCTTCAATACTCTTCTTACTTTTGGTGGAGCTTATTCAAATCACATTCACGCAACTGCCGCGGCTGGTAATAAATATGGCTTTAAAACCATCGGTGTAATTCGTGGTGAAGAACATTTGCCTCTCAATCCTACTTTAAGTTCTGCACAAAAAAACGGAATGATAATAGAATACATAGATAGAAAATCTTATATAAATAAATACGATGAAAGTTTAATAAAGGAATTAAAAGACAAGTTTGGAGATTTTTATTTAATTCCGGAAGGCGGTTCAAATCATCTTGCAATAAAAGGATGTGCGGAAATTATTCCCAGCATAACCACCGATTTTAATTTCATATGTTCTGCTTGCGGCACAGGAGGTACGCTTGCAGGATTGATTTTAGGCCTGGATTCAAAATCTTTTGCGCTTGGATTTTCTGTTCTTAAAGGCGGAGAATTTCTTTATCAAAACGTTCAAACTCTTTTATCTTATTATCAAAAAGAAAATTTAAAAAACTTTTTAATTAATCTGGATTATCACTTTGGCGGTTATGCAAAAACAAATAGTTCGTTGAATAATTTCTGCAGAACATTTGAAGAAAAGCACAACATTCCCATTGAACCGATTTACACGGGCAAAATGTTTTATGGCATTTATGATTTAATCAGATGTGATTTTTTTCCCCCGGAAAGTAAAATCATTGCAATTCATACAGGTGGTTTACAAGGGTTGGAAGGTTTAAAACAAAGGAAAATGATATTATAATATTTAATGATTTAAAAGTTTATCCTTTATAACTTTACATTGTAATTTAATTTATACTTTATTGTTTGTAGCTAGTTATTGAGTCTTAATTAATTATTAATTAATATTTTTTACAGGAACATTTATGTCCGAAAATTCAACTCCTGAACCTTCTCCTCAGCAAAACACTTTTAAGGGAATTATCAAAGAATTAACTCAACCTTTTATAGATCTTTTTCATTCTTCACGTGCACTGTGGGGAATAAACCTTTCGTACTTGTTGGAAGGGATTACTTACTTTGGAATTGTTGGCTACCTTGTTATTTATTTTACAGACTTTGTAAAGCTTGATGATATAAGCGCAGGACAAATGGTTGGGTTTCAAACTGCTGGTATAACTTTGGCAATGCTATTTTTAGGTGCTACAGTTGATTGGATCGGTGTCAGAAAATCACTTTTATATTCACTTATCTTTATGCTGATAGGAAGAATATTTTTAACTCTAGGACCCTCAATAACATCGAACACCGGCCTGTGGTCATCTGCTCATCTTATTGCAATGCTCGGGATTTTAGGAATCATTCTTGGTTATGGAATTTATCAACCGGCATGTTATGCGGCTGTAAAACAATTTACAACCGAAAAAACATCTGCAATGGGTTACGCAATGCTTTACGCAATAATGAACCTTGGTGGATTTTTGCCAGGAATAATAGCACCGCCAATAAGAAAAGCATTCGCAACTGATCAGCAAGGTATGTTGGCTGTGATGTGGGTTTATGTTGGATTAACAGTTTTGGGCATTATAGTAGTCGCAGTCATTCTTACTAAAAAAACAATTGAGAAAACAATACAAGAAGTTAGCACAGATACCAAGGAGCAGATTGAGGCTGATAAGAAAGCTGAAGAAGAAAAATCTGCCAAAGAAAAAATTATGTTCTATCTGAAAAATTTTCCTATCAAAGATTATCGGTTTATGTTTTTTATATTCATTCTTATTCCGGTACAAACACTTTTTGCGCACAACTGGTTAACTCTTCCGGTTTATTTTAAGAGAGCGTTTACAGGAGTTGTTGCAGATAATTTCGAATTCTTCACAAACTTTAATCCAATTCTTATCTTCATCCTTACTCCTATGGTTGCCGCAATGACAACTAAAAAGGATACTTATCGAATGATGATTTACGGTACATTTGTTATGGCTTTTCCAACATTTATACTCGCACTGGGTCCAAGTATCTACACTGTATTTGCGTATCTGATATTAATGACCGTTGGTGAAGCAATGTGGCAGCCGAGATTTTTACAGTGGGTTGCAGAAATTGCACCCAAAGGTATGACAGGAATTTATATGGGAATCGGGCAGTTTCCATGGTTCTTAACTAAAGTTGTTACAAGTTTATACTCTGGCTGGTTCTTAATGCATTATGCACCGGAAGGTGTTGCACCCGAAAATATGAATACAGAAACGATGTGGTTTATTTATGGATGTATAGCTATGATTAGCAGTGTTGGATTATTTTTTGCACGCGGCTGGATGCAAAAAGGTTTTAAAGTAAAACATATAGATTGAATTAATTAATAAAATCTACTTAATAACTTTTTAAGGATATTAAAAATGGAAAAAAGAAATTTAATTTCATTTATCTGTTTAATAATATCCTTTTTTATTTTAACTGGTTGTTCATCAGTTACGTACGAAAAAATTTATCCAACTTTACAGGATGGAAAATACGATAGTGAGTTTCCATATAAATCAACTTCAGAAGAACTTACAAAGATCAGTGAAACACTGCAAAGGGTTAATTCGACTGCCTTTTATAAAATCTATACTTTTCATGAGAACGATCGTATTACTTTAAACGAATTAAAGGGAAAAGAACTAAATAAGATTGCTTCCAATGAGGCATTTGCGGATAATTCATCTTCCGGTACAGCTATTACAGTATTTTCCCAAAATGGCAATGTTGCATTATTAACCTGCGCGCACATTATAACTTTTCCGGATACAATACTTGCATATAAATATGATGAGTTTGGTTTTGCAACAAAATATATTGAATCAATTTCTATAAAAGAAAAACAGGTTATATATATAGCCGGATTTCCAGAAGGCAGTCAGGTTGAAGTCCTTGCAAAAGATGATCATTCTGATATTGCATTATTAGGAAAAAAGTACAGAACTCAGGATGGAGTTTTTTTACCGGCATTTAATTATCCTATTGGAAAAGCCAAAGAAGCTGAATGGGGTACATTTGTTTATCTAGTCGGTTATCCGATAAATTTTAAAATGATAACCAAAGCAATAGTTAGCAGCCCGCGCAGAGATGATGACGGATCATTTCTTGTTGACGCAGTAATTAATCCCGGATTTAGCGGTGGATTTGTTTTGGCAATCCGTGATGGAGTTCCAAATTTTGAATTTATAGGAATGGTACAATGGGTTCCGGAAGAAGATGAAAGTTTAATCTATCCCGAAAACTTAAAAACTAAAGCAACTTACAATCCTGTTGTTCCATATAATGGAAAGTTGTACGTCAGAAAACATTCTTCCATCCGATATGGTATAGCTAAGGTAATTCCCGTAGAAAGTATAATGACTTTTCTTCTTCAAAATAAATCATATCTTAATGACCGGGGATATTTCATTTTCGAAAAATAATTTTTATTGATCGGTAACTTTTTTACATAAAAAAGCGTCTTAACAATATCTAATCATCAGGATTTATGACCAAAGAATTTGAACAAATATCCATAAATACTATCTGTCCGGTTTGTAATCAGACAGTATCTGAATTATGGGTCGCAAAATTAGATTCCGTGATTGGTGTTAGGTATGCATACATCTGTATCAATTGTAAAAATCTTATTCGGATTACTAAAGAAAAGTATCTGGATGCAGATAATCTAAATCAGGTTGATTTTTCTCAATTAAATCCTACAGGAATTTGAAGTACCGTAAGTCTGAACTTATTCAATTATAACGCTGCCACCGAGACAGACATCATCTTTATAAAAAACTGCAAATTGTCCGGGTGCTATTCCCCTGTCTTCTTTTTCAGATAAAACTATACCAGTATCTCCATCAATAGTTAAACTACATTTGTAAAAATTTTCACCGTGGCGAATCTTTACATAATAATTTCCACTAGTTGGAGATTCTTCGTTTATCCAATTAAACTTGCCTACTTTAAATTCTTTTCTTGCACGATTAGTAATATTTTCTTTTGAGATATATACAATATTTTTTTCAATGTCTTTATTGACAACATACCAGGGTCCGCCTCCCAATCTTAATCCGGAGCGTTGACCAATGGTATAAAAATAATATCCTTTATGTTTTCCCATAATTTTGTTTGAGTCGATATCGATTATATCACCCTCAATTTCGCCAAGATGCTGTTTAATAAAATCGGAAAATTTAATTTTACCAAGAAAGCAAATTCCCTGGCTATCTTTTCTGTTCATATTAGGAAGTTTATAATTTAGAGCTAAATCTCTTATCTGATTTTTTTTGTACAATCCAACAGGAAAAAGCGCACGACCTAACTGATGCTGTGTAAGATATGCTAAAAAATATGTTTGGTCTTTTACAGGATCCGGAGAAGTTTTAAGAATATACTTTCCGTTTTGATTTTCTATTTTAGCATAATGACCGGATGCTACTTTTGCAAAAGAACTATCAATCTTATTTATAAACTGCCCAAACTTTATCAGTCTGTTACAAAACATATCAGGATTTGGAGTTCTTCCTTCTTTAATTTCTGAAATTGTGTACGAAACCACTGAATCCCAATATTCAGTTTGCATATTTATTATTTCAAGTGGAACTTCTGCCTGCTGGCAAACTGCGCGTGCAAATTCAAGATCTTCTTCCCAGGGACAATCACCGAGAAATGAAAATTCATCCTGAAGCCAGATTTTCAAATAGAAAGCTGTTACATCATGTCCTTCATCTTTTAATAATCTAAGTGCAACTGAACTATCAACTCCACCTGAAAGTAGTACAGCAACTTTCATTTTTTCTTCATATCCGGTTTAATTTTAATTGATTGAATTTGTTCAATAACTTTATCATAAATTTTCTTATCTACTTTACTTAAAATTAAAGTAACCAGTTTATTTGAATTTATTATTCTGTCAAAAAATCCAATAATAATTTTATTCTTGCCATCACAAACTTTCATTAGTCCTCTATAACTTCCGTCAAATATTCCGCCGGAAAGGGATTCAATATCTTTTATAAATATTGTGATGGATTTATTACTGAATAAGAAATCTGTGCAAATTATTTTTTCATCATCTATTTCAATTTTATATGGAACCAGTTTATAAAAAGTGAGATACGATTTATTCAGGTAGTACAATAAAAAAAGGGAAAGCAAAAAGGGTATTAATATTATAAGATTGTTTTGAATAATTATTATTAATGATAAAGCATAAGTAATTAACAAAGGTGTTATTACAAGATTGCTGTACCGATAAATAAATTTCCAGAAAATTGGATAAGTAAATGTTTGCATAGAAGTTTCTTGATTTCTAAAGGCAAATTTACTTAACTATGCTTAAACCATAAAATTAAAATGCTTCTATTTAATTTCGGGTAATAAAAAAGGCTCAAATGAGCCTTTAAAAGAGGTAGATTTTTTTAAATTAATTAATTTCAGCTCCAATGCCTTTAATTTGATAAAGAGTAAGTGGTCCTGTTACAGAGGCTTCATCAAAGCTTGTTCCTTGTTCTTCTGCAACATGCTGATAATACTCAATTGCTTCTTCTTTTGATAATTCAATTTTATATACTGTT
>DASVGS010000224.1:0-10536 GCA_036379435.1 Ignavibacteriaceae bacterium | reverse complement strand
ATAAAACCGAAAAGATCAATATTATTTATTGCAACTACTGGAGAAGAAAAAGGATTGCTTGGATCAAATTATTATATAGATCATCCTGTTGTACCACTTTACAGAAGTATTGCAAATGTAAATGTAGATGGCATTGCAATGTTCAAAGATTTTGAAAGTATAATCGGTATTGGTTCTGAATATTCATCGCTTGAAACTGATCTTCGGCAAACAGCAAAAAAATTCAACCTGTCGGTGCAGGAAATTCCGGATGAATTCAGAAAAACTGGAGAGTTTACCGGTTCAGATCAATTTGCTTTTGCGATGGCGGGCATTCCATCAATTTTAATATCTGAGGGGACAAAAAATAAAACAAAATCGGAGCAGGAGATTTTAGAAGCATTTATAGATTATTACTTAAATAAATATCATACTCCATTTGATGATCTGAATCAGAATATTAATTATGATGCCGCAGTAAAACATGCTAAAATAATTTTTGACTTTTGTTATAATCTTGCAGATAGTTCTATTGAACCGCAATGGCATAAAGGCATTAATTTTATTAATGCAAGATTAAGATCGATAGCTGAAAGACGGTAATGATGCTGCACAAACTAATTATTGTACTCAGTATGATGATATTAATTTCTTGTTCTTCCAGATTACCGGATCAAACATTAATAACTATTTCCGGTTCAGATACAATGTTTGAATTGACATCAAATCTTGCAGCCGAATTCATGAAGAGAAATCCGGGAATATCAATCAATGTACTTGGCGGTGGTACAGCAACCGGAATTAACGATCTTATTAAAGGTAAAACTGATATTTGTACAGCTTCAAGAAATTTAAAACCTCTGGAAGCAAAAGAGTTAGCTGATTACTACAATTCCCTGGGTCTGGTTTATCTTATTGCTAAAGATGGTTTGAGCATTTACTTAAATCCATCAAACAATATCAAAAATCTTACTATTGATCAGGTAAAGGATATATTTATTGGAAGAATAAATAATTGGAAAACACTTGGCGGAAAAGACACCATTATCATTCCGGTTATAAGAAATCCAAATTCAGGCACTCATTTGTATTTTAAAGAGCACATTTTAGACAATAAGGAATACTCAAATAGTTGTCTAATTGAATCCACAACAAAAGATATTGTTAAATTTGTTGCAGAAAATACAAATGCTATAGGTTATGGCGGCATAGGTTACTCTCATAACGTACATAATGCAAGTATAGATTGTGTTGACCCAACTGAAAAAAATATTATCAATGATTCATATCCACTCTCAAGATATCTGCATTTTTTTACCGCAAAAAATCCAAATGGTATCGTTAAACAATTTATCGATTGGGTGCTTTCACCCGATGCTCAAGCCATTATTCGAAAATCAGGTTACATCCCGCTTTGGGAGTCCTCGCAAACAAGTTCTTCGGTTAACAATTAATTAATATTAATATAATATTTGTTTAACAATCAGATAAAATGTTTATAATATATTTTGCCATAAAAAAGGAATTTTATGGAAAAACAAAAAAAATATTATATACATTTAATTGCGATTGATAGTGATGGACAGAAAATAACTAACGATGAAAATTCAGGTTTAATAGAAGAAAAATCTACAACCGGGTTTTATAGTAACGAGTGGCACCAGGAATATCAATTGATATATCAATCATACATTACTGATGCAGGCTGACAAATCAAATTATTGCTTTTTAGTAATCTTGAATTTTCTGAATGCAAAAAGAGTTTGAGAAAAGTAATGAGGCGGGAAAAAAGTTTTCAAACCGTATTCGTCAACTTTTGTTTCAGGTAAAAATGCTGTCCCAAAAATCCAATCCCAAAAAGCCAGCTTTGTAGCAAAATTTCTGTTTCTTCCTTTACCCGTTGAATGATGCCATCTGTGCATTTCGGGTCCATTAATTATTTTTTGCAGCCAACCGGATTTAATATCTAAATTGGAGTGAATGTACATTCCCCATACGGCACTAATTAATCCTTTATATGCTATCACTTCAACCGGAGATCCCAACAATACAATAGGTGCGAATTCTATTGTTTGATTTAACAATATTTCCAGTGGGTGTGATCTTGATCCGGACAGCCAATCGACTTTTTTAGGAGAATGATGGGCTTCGTGAATCCTCCAGAGCCATTTATTTTTATGCATCCAGCGGTGCATCCAGTAAATATAAAGATCATGAGTAACGACAAAGAAAATTAATTGTGCCCAAACAGGTACATCAGAAAATATCTTTAATCTTGATAATCCGGTTGAGTTATCTATAAAATTAATTATAACTCCAAAAATTAAAATACTAAGTATATAATTTTGAGCAATTGTGTACATTGCAAAATCATCAAAAAATCCTTCACGGAGAATTTTTTGTCCTTTTGTATATGGGAATATTCGTTCAAGAATTATAAAAATAAATGCAGCCAGAATAATTAACGATGTTGAAATTATCTCGGCTGATGACAAAGTATTTAAATAATTATAAATACTATTTAATATTTCTGAAAAGATTTCTGCGTCCATGATAAATTGTGCTAATTATTTTTCAACATCTGTTTATCAAAATAATTTTCAGTCAAATACAATTTTTTGTCAATTTAAGTCCGAAAGAAATTATTTAATTCGTCTCAATTTTTTTATCTGTCCAAGCTCGCTGTCATAAACTTTTTTTACACCATCACCAAGTGCAGCTTCAATATCACGAATGCTTGAAACTAATCTCTCCATTCCGCCAATCTCCACTGATGCTGCTTGATCAGTGCCCCACATCGATCGATCCAGAGTTATATGTCTTTCCACAAAGCAAGCTCCCAGTGCAACAGCAGCCCATGTAGGCGCTAATCCAACCTCATGCCCGCTGTAACCAATTGGAATTCCAGAATATTTTGATTTTAGTGTCTCAATCATCTTTAGATTAAGTTCTTCGTTTTTGCAAGGATACGCTGAGGTTGCATGAGCAATCAATAAATTATTTCTATCCGATAAAGAAACAGCTTCATCAATTTGCTCCATGGTTGACATGCCTGTTGACATCATAATTGGTTTATTGAGAGCTTTATGTTTCTTCAAAAGAGAAAAATCGGTTAATACCGCTGAAGCAGTTTTATAAATCGGAGGATTAAATTGTTCTATGAAATCGACAGAAGGCTCATCCCAGCAGGAAGCAAACCAAACCATTCCTATTTCTTTACAATATTTATCAATCTCACTATACTCTTCATAACTAAATTCAACTTTATGTCTGTAATCTATGTATGTCATTCTACCCCACGGCGTATCCCGTTCAATATTCCATTGATCTTTTGGTGTACAAATTTCAGGAGTACGTTTTTGAAACTTTACCGCATCACAACCGGCGTGTTTTGCTCCGGCAATAATTTTTTTTGCAATTTCAACACTTCCATTATGGTTAATCCCAATTTCAGCAATTACAAAAACAGGATAATCATCTCCAATCAGACGAGCACCAACTTTTATTTCTCTTTTGCTCATGATGTTCTTTCAAATTTATTTAGTACTGTGTTTGAATGCCATTATTAATTCTGCAAATTCACGAAAAGCTCCATAACCAGCCCTGGTCTCACAAATATAATCCGCTATTTCTTTTATAAAATTCATGCCGTCGGCGGGAGTTGCAGTAAACCCGCACTGCTGCATTACTTCAAAATCATTAGAATCATCTCCAATATAAGCGATCTCTTCTTTTCTAAATCCATTTTTCTTTTTGATGATTTCTAAGACATCTTCTTTTTTCTTTACACCAAGATAAAACTCAGTCATTTTTAATTTTTCTGCACGCGTTCTAACTGTTGCAGAATTTTCTCCGGTAATAATAATAGTTTCTATGCCCGCATACTTTCGTAATCTTTCAATACCCATACCATCTCTAACTGAGTATCTTTTAAGAGCCTCACCATCGGGTCCATAGTAAATTCCGGTATCAGTAAGCACACCATCTACATCCGTAAGTATAACTTTAATTTTTTCAGCTTTCTCTTTTAGATGAAGATTTTTCTCTCTTAATATTTTATCTATTACCATGCAGTCCATCCTCCATCAACAATTAAATTTGCTCCTGTCATATAAGATGAAGCATCACTTGCTAAAAAAATGATTGCGCCCTTATAATCAGTCGGTTGAGCCATTTTACCAAGAGGAGTTTTTGCGGAGTAATTATTTATAAAATATTCTTCCTGATTATTTTCAACTCCACCCGGAGAAAGCGTATTAACTCTTACACCTTTGCTTCCCCAATATGAAGCAAGAAATCTGGTAAAATTTATGATAGCACCTTTAGTAGCGGGGTAGGCGGGGGATTTATAAAAATTCTGAGTACCGTCTGGCTTTTTATAAATTGATTGATCTGGCCCAACTAATCCATAGGTAGAAGCAATGTTGATTATACTACCTTTACCGGCTTTTGCCATCTCTGTCCCAATAACCTGAGAACACAGAAAAGTTCCGGTTACATTAACATTAAGAGATTTTTGCCACATTTCCTGCGGATAATTTTCAAACATAGATTGCTCTGCAGCTGCCTGCGGATTTTCAAACATATCGTTAATCGCTGCGTTGTTTACAAGTACATCAATCTTACCAAACTCAGATAAGATTTTAGTTTTAAGATTTTCGATTGATTTTTTAATGGTAATATCAACTCCAACTCCTAAAGATTTTGTAGGAAGATTCGATGCAAATTCTTTGCAGTTAGCTTCATTTAAATCACACACAATAACATTTGCACCTGCATCTGCAAGAGCTATGCAATGATTTTTACCAATTAAACCAAGTGCACCAGTAACAATTGCAACTTTATCTTTAAGTGAGAACAATTCCAATGAATTCATTTTACTTCTTTTTTGGTTTCATATTAAAATTACCGATTTTTCTAAAGACCGGTTCAACGGGCGTACCTCGCAAATATGCTTTTACATTTTTTTCTTCTACAGCTTTTTTCAAAATTGGCAGCACATCTTTATATGCTTTTAAAGTATAATTAATATCTTCATCAGTGTGTGAGAAAGACATATTGTGAAATCCGCCCCAAAGAATTCCGCGCTTAATCATTTCCTGCTGGATTAGAGATTTCATTTCAAGCGGATTGCATCCCGATTTATCAGCATCAAATGTAACTATGGTTCTACAATCATATCCGGAACATTTTGTGTAATCGATTCCAAGATCATTAGCAATTTTATTATATCCAATTTTTAATTTGTTACCTTGTTTTGCCAGATAATCCTGCACATTTTTTTCAATCATCTCGGTTAATGTTGCTTTAGCTGCAGCCAGTGATAATGCTTCACCACCAAAAGTATTAAAGAAAAACACGTCTTTATCAAGTAAGGACATAATATCTTTTCTTCCTGTTAAAACTGAGAGCGGCATACCATTGGCAACTGCTTTTGAGAAACATGCTAGATCAGCCTTTATTCCGAAATACTCTTGAGCACCGCCTAAAGCTATTCTAAATCCTGTCCACATTTCATCAAAAACAAGTATAGTTCCATTTTTTGTGCAGACATCACGGAGTTTATGTAAGAAGTTATCCTTAGGTTCCTCAAAAACAAATGGTTCTAAAATTACGCATGCTGTGTCATCATCTATCGAATCAATGACAGATTGAATATCATTATAATTAAAAGTAAACGAAAGATTCTGAACTTCCTGTGGAATCCCTTTATTACGATCTGTAACAGCAATGTACCAATCGTGCCAGCCATGGTATCCGCAACAAAGGACTTTATTTCTTCCGGTAAAAGCTCTGGATAATCTTACAGCACCGGAAACAACATCAGCACCACCACGACTGTAGCGAACCGACTCAGCATTTGGAACAACTTTATTAATGAGTTCTGCAACTTCTATCTCAAGTGGATGAGGTAAAGAAAAAGTTATTCCTTCATTTAATTGTGCTTTAATTGCTTCATCAACTTTATCATAAGCATATCCAAGTGAAAGTGGCCCAACACCCATTGTGTAATCGATGTATTCATTTCCATCAACATCCCATACATGGGAACCTTTACCTTTTTGTAAAAATTTGGGAGCAACGCCCTTGATGTTTTGTCCCGTTCCTTTTGCAAGTGTTTGGGTTTGTGCCGGAATCAATTCCAGTGCAACTTTATAATATTTGTCCGATTTTGTAATAACCGGATAATCTTTATTGAATTCTACTTTATTAGCCATATTATCTCTTCTCATCAATAATTTTAGTTTGTTTTGCTGTAATAGTTTTAAGTTCGTTCAAGTGATTACGGTACCAGTTTACTCCGCAATACTCACTATTTATTTTTCGTAATTCGGGTTTTCTATCTAACAAGTCTAATATATTCTGTAGACTAAAAATACGATTTATCGGGTACAGTTCATCATAAACCTGTTTTATGAAATTGTAATCTTTTTCATAATCTATGGTAAATCTGTAAGACATTGAATAATCTAAACCGGTTTTCCAGATAACATTTCCAATTCTAAAAATTTCAGGATTTTCCCAGAGATAGGGTGTAGTGTGTTCACGCTCTAATTCGTTTATTGCTTTTGACCATGCTATTTCCAACGCATTGATACTCATTATCTCAACATCATTTCCATCTGGAAAAGTAGCGGGGTGCAGATTACTTACATAATCGTATTTATCGGAATGGATGATAAAATAATTTATAACTTCATCGATAACATCCGGATCGATAAGAGGGCAATCTGATGGAATTTTAACAACAGCATCAGCATTAAATAGTTTGGCAGTTTGATAATGCCGGTCTAACAAATCTGTTTGATGACCACGATAAAATTTGATACCATATTGATTGCAAATATCTACTACTTTATCATCACTTTTATCAGTTGTAGTTGCAATTACAATAGTTCCAGATAATTTTGAAGCGGCAACACGTTCAAACATTCGGTATAATAACGGTGCTCCGGCTAGAGGCAATAATACTTTATTTGGTAATCGACTTGAACCTGTTCGGGCTTGAATTACCGTTACAATTTTTAGAGAATTATTCAATTCGATTACCTTATTTATATCTATTTAGCTCTTACAAGTTTTTGCTTTAGAAGATATTTTAATTCCAGTTTTAGATCTTCAAGGTATTTATTTTTTTCTTTTACTCTAACTAATGGTTCTGAAGAGTGTAATAGATCCCGTGCTGCTTCTGCAATTAATTTTGCAGATTTACCACCATTTTGAATCGGTACCAATTTTTTAATAAGATTTTTATCAATCTCGCAATGAACTTCTTTACCTAAAGCTAAAGCCGGAAAGATTGTACTTGAAAATCTTGTGATAAGCACATCGCAGTTTGCAATAAGCGGATCAATCGGTATCCCATGATAAACTAATGCATCAGGAGCATACTTTTTTATTTCGGTAGTTCGTTTTTTTACATTTTCATTTGGATGAAGTTTAAATATAAGCTTTTTGTTTCCAGCAATATTTTTTGAGAATTGAATTAATTTTTTTCTATTCTCATATTTTAGTGTTTCCCTCGTATCCGACGTTGCAACAAGAATAAAATTCTTATGTTCAAATTCAAAGTCATTAAATTTTTCAAAGTCGTCAAAATTCGGAATCCCTGTTACAGAAATTTTATTTGGATTAACCCCACGTTCAATAAACTGATCTTTAAATCCTTCAGAGGCTACACAAAAAACATCATATTGATGTGATAAACCTGTCATAGATGTACTTGCACACCATCGCGGTAAATGTAAAAATCTGGTAACATGATAACGCCAATCAATTGGATCAGTCATTCCTTCTTGCACCAGTATTGTTTTAAATTTTTTAATATTACTAGGGATAATTAAATCTTGTGAGGTGATTACTAAATCGTAGTCATCATTCTTACCTTTATAATCAAGTTTTAGATTATTCTGCTTGATGTACTCAAGTGTTTTTCGTTTAAATTCACCGCCCATAATTGTAAACTCCAGAATTTTCATTTTAACCATTAAGGATAAAATTCCGGAAGCATAATATGGAGTAAAATAAGCATCACAATCAGGAAGTTCTCTGGAAATTTTATGCATCATTGTGGTTTGGTTAAGTGAACCACCGATAAAAAGTATTTTTGGTTTTTTCATTTTAAAATCTTTTTAACTTAGTTGTTAACTCAAATTTTTTAGATTGCATTTATAATCGAAGTGTATTTTCCTCATTTCAAATATAGCATGCTTAATATTTTAATAAAACTTGATCGCACATATAAAACAGTGATTTGAATCAATAAGATTTTTGTATTAAATATTGCAAAAAATCAATTATTAAGAGGAAATCTATGGTTGTGCAAATTTTAATGTTTCACTAAATTGCAAAGAAAATCGACTAATTAAAGGAATCTTTATGGTACTCCAGAAACCGAAAAAACTTAATAAAAAAGATGTAATCGGAATTATTTCTCCTGCATCATCGCCTGACGAATTTTTAAGAGTTGAAAAAGGGGTTAAATATTTAGAGAGCCTGGGTTACAGGGTTAAAGTTGGGGCTAATGTCGGTAAAAATCATGGTTACTTAGCTGGTTCTGATGACGAAAGAGTTGATGATATTCATACTATGTTTAAGGATAAAGACATAAAAGCAATATTTTGTATAAGAGGTGGATATGGTGCCTTTAGATTATTAGATAAAATTGATTATCGGTTAATAAAAAATAATCCAAAAATATTTGTAGGATACAGTGAAATTACTTCATTGCAGATGGCGTTTTTTGAAAAAGCAGGATTAATGACTTTTGCAGGTCCTATGGTTGCTGTGGATTTTTATGATGAAGTAAGTCCATATACAAATGAACAGTTTTGGGCAACAATAACTTCGAATAAAAAATTAGGCAAACTTAAATTTCCGGAAAATCAAAAACTTCCTTTTTTGCAGAAGGGGATTGCATCTGGTAGAATAATTGGCGGTAACCTTGCAGTGTTTACTGCTTTGCTTGGTACCGAATATTTTCCGAATCTTACCGGTAAAATATTAATGATTGAAGATATAGGTGAACTTCCATATCGCGTGGATAGAATGTTAAATCAATTAAGACTTTCGGGATCCTTTAAAAAAGTTAAAGGAATAATTTTAGGAAGATTTATAGATTGTCACGAACACGATCCTAACAAAAAAACTTTAACACTTGGAGAGGTAATATCTGATTACATCGGTTCACTCAAAATCCCATCCATCTATACTTTTCCGCACGGGCACATAAAAGATTTTGTAACAATTCCTTTTGGATTGAAAATTAATCTCAATGCAACTAAAGGAACTGTTGAGTTTACTGAGAGTGCGGTAAAGTAGGATTTTGGACAAAAGTAAAATAGTTTTTACCTTTAAAGTAAAGTTCAGATTGATGAGCTAATTCTTTATCATCAAACATGGCCCAAACAGTTGAACCGGTGCCCGTCATCATGGAAAATAATGCACCAAATGATAATAGATTTTGTTTTATTTCTCTGATTTCCGGAAAATGATCAAACACAATTTTCTCAAAATCATTTTTGGCAATACGCATCAATTCATTTATATCTATTCTTGTTTTATCAAGTAATGATTTTAAACTAATTTTTGGTTGTTCAGGTTTAATTAAACCGAATGCCCATTTTGTTGATATATGAATTCCCGGATTAACAATTAGTAAATAGTTATCAATATTTAAATCTAAAGGAATAATATTTTCACCTCGTAGTTCAGCAAAAGCTGGAACAGGATTCAAAAAGTAAGGAACATCGGAACCTAATTTGAGGGCCAGTTCAACGAGTTGTTTTTTATCAATCTCAAGCTCAAAAAGTTTGGCAACAGCAAGTAAAGTGGAGGCAGCATTTGAACTTCCACCGCCAAGCCCGGCTCCGATTGGAATATTCTTTTTTAAATTTACTTTAACTTTTAAATTAAGATTAAATTCATTTTCAAGGAGATGAATAGCTCTGCAAATGAGATTTGATTTATCATTTGTAAGATTTTGATCATTACTTTTAAAATTAAATTCATCAGATTTACTAAAATGCAATTCATCAAATAAATTTAATGGATAAAAAATTGTTTCTAGATTATGAAATCCATCAGATCTTTTATTTATGATATTAAGACCAATATTGATTTTGGCAGGAGAATTTAGAAGTATACTATCCATCAATCAATTGCTTTAATTTTTTAGTATGCTCCGGTGTTGATCCACAACAAGAACCTATAAATGATGGATTTAAATTGAGGTATGATTTAACTCGTTTAGCATATTCGGCCGGAGAGATTCCGCATTCTATTTTGTTATCATTAAAATCGCCTTTGCCACAATTGCAATAAAATCCCCAAATCAGATCCGATTTAATTCTACTTACTATATTATCTAATGCTTCAAATGTAATGCAATTAAATCCGATAGCAAGCGGGTTATATTTTAGAACAAAATCTATTGCATCAGTAAGATTTTCACCGGAAAGAAGTTTTGGTTTATCTTTAAAGAAAAAATTCATTACAAATGGTATTTGATTTTCACCACAATATTTTGCAATAAACTTAATTTCATCAAAATGGCTT
>DASVGS010000223.1:0-5463 GCA_036379435.1 Ignavibacteriaceae bacterium | reverse complement strand
TCTCATCACATTAATTTTCTGACCAGTTAATGAGGCATCCAATGTATTTTCTAAAAGCCATGGATAAGGTGGCATTATTGATCCGGGGGACATTGATCTTGGATTTTCCATATGCAGATAATGCCACAAGTTCGGATATTTTCCACCTTCGCGGTGCAGATCAGGTCCGGTACGTTTTGATCCCCACAAGAAAGGATGATCATAAACATACTCACCCGCTTTTGAGTATTCACCATATCTTTCAGTCTCCGATCTGAAAGGACGTACTAACTGTGAATGGCAGCTGTTGCAAGCTTCTCTTATATAAATATCTCTTCCCTGTAATTCCAATGGAGTATAAGGTTTAACAGAAGAGATAGTTGGAATATTTGATTTGATTAAAAATGTTGGTACAAACTCAACTATGCCGCCAATTAAAATTACAACTAAAGATGCTATTAGAAAATAAATCGGTTTACCTTCCAACCAGCGATGGGATATTTTTTCTTTTTCATCTTTGTGTAATGGAGCAGCTTCAGCTTCTTCGTTAGCAACTAATTTTCCAAGCATCATTGTTTTAGCAAGATTGTATACCATAAGCAGCATGCCAACTAAATAAAGTGTTCCGCCAAAAGCCCTTATTATATACATAGGAATAATTTGAAGCGTAGTTTCCAAAAAGTTTGGATACTGAAGCATTCCCATATCATTAAATTGTTTCCACATTAATGATTGTGCAACACCGGACCAGTACATTGCTGAAGCGTAAAACACCATACCAAGTGTACCAAGCCAAAAATGCACATTAGCCATCTTTTTAGAATAGAGATTGGTTTTAAAAATTTTAGGAATCAGCCAATAAAAAACGCCTGCAGTTAAAAATCCATTCCATCCAAGTGCACCGATGTGAACGTGAGCTATAATCCAATCTGTAAAATGTGCAATAGCATTTACATTTTTTAATGATAACATCGGACCTTCAAAAGTAGCCATTCCGTAAGCCGTTACTGCTACTACCATAAATTTTAATATAGGATCTTCTCTAACTCTATCCCAAGCACCGCGTAGTGTTAAAAGTCCGTTTATCATTCCTCCCCAGGAAGGAGCTATCAGCATAATCGAGAAAACTGTTCCTAAGGATTGTGCCCAATCAGGCAAAGCGGAATAAAGAAGATGATGAGGACCAGCCCATATGTATAAAAATATCAGGGCCCAAAAATGAATGATAGAAAGTTTATAAGAGTAAATTGGTCTATTAGCAGCTTTAGGCAGATAATAATACATCAATCCTAAATATGGCGTAGTAAGAAAAAAAGCAACTGCGTTATGACCATACCACCATTGCACCAGGGCATCCTGCACTCCGGCGTATAAGGAATAACTCTTAAAAAGGCTGACAGGAAGTTCAAATGAGTTAACAATATGCAGCACAGCTACGGTTACCCACGTTGCAAGATAGAACCAGATTGCAACGTACATATGTTTTTCTCTTCTCTTTAAAATTGTTCCAATCATATTAATACCAAAAACAACCCAAATGATTGTTATCGCGATATCAATAGGCCATTCCAGCTCTGCATATTCTTTACTGGTTGTAATACCAAGCGGCAGGGTGATAGCTGCTGCAACAATAATTAATTGCCATCCCCAAAAATGAATGCGGCTGAGAAGCGGACTAAACATACTGGCTTTTAACAATCGGGGAAGCGAATAATAAATGCCGGCAAAAATGGCATTACCAACAAAAGCAAAGATGACAGCGTTTGTATGTAAAGGACGAATTCTACCGAAAGTTAAAAAGGGAATACTAAAATTCAGTTCAGGTGCAAAAAGCTGACTGGCAATAAGAACACCAACCAACATTCCTACAACACCAAAAACCAATGAAGCTATAGTAAAGTCTCTTACGATTTTATTATCGTAACTGAACTTCTCTAACTGCATAAGAGCTCCTTTAATTGAAGTTGCAAATTAATTATCAAAATTTTATTTAAGATTTTCTTTAGTTGTTTCTTTATCTTTTTTTAATTTTTCATCATCAAATAACATGCGCACTGATGGTGTGTAAGTATCAGTGTACTGACCGCTTTTGACACTCCATAGAAATGCAATTAGAAAACCAACTGCCACAAGTAAACTAAAACCGATTAACACAACAATTACAGAGATAATAAACCTCTTTTCTTAGCGATTAAATTAGTTACTAAAGTTGCAACCAGAACAACACTAATTGAACTTAAAGGCATAAGCACCGCAGCCACAAGTGGAGATAACATGCCCTGAACTGCAAAACTTAACCCGACAAAATTATAAAAAAATGAGATTAAAAAGTTAAGATGAATGACCTTTAAACTGGATTTTGCAAAATTTAAATAACTAGAGATATTTTTCAGATTCGTTGAATCCAGTATTGCATCGCAGGCGGGGGTAAAATTACTTATATCTTCAGTAACCGAAATTCCAACATCACTCTGACTTAGGGCGCCTGCATCATTTAAACCATCGCCAATCATTAATACCTTTTTATTTTGCGATTGCAACTCAATAATAAAATTAAGTTTATCCATTGGAGATTGATTAAAATAGAGCTGAGATTCTTTACCAAATATTTTTATTAAATTATTTTTTTCACCTTCATTATCTCCGGATAATAAAGCAATTTTATATTCTCCGGATAAATCATTAATTAAATTTACTATACCATCACGATAGGAATTGGCAATTGTAAAATTTCCGATAACTTCAGAATTGAATGAAATATAAGCTCTGGTTCTAATATTATCCGAATCATTTACAATGTTATTATGGTTAACAAACGCGGCAGATCCTATCTTGATATGATTTCCGTAAACAACTCCTTCAATACCCTTTCCGGCAGGTTCAGAAAACTTTGTAACCGGATAAAATTCTTTGCCCTCAATGGAATCATAAATTTTTTTACTTAATGGATGTGTTGAATTCCGGACAAGAGATTTAATGCATTTTTGCTCTTCCTGATTTAGAACCTTACCGCTGTATACGATATCAGATTTGCCGGATTCAGTTATAGTTCCGGTTTTATCAAAGACAACAATATTTATCTTTGCCAGCATCTCAACAATTGAAGAATTTTTCAGATAGAATCTATTTCTTCCAAAAATCCTCATCGAGTTACCCAATGTGAAGGGTGTTGATAAAGCCAAAGCACAGGGACAAGCTACAATTAAAACTGAAGTAAAAACATTTATTGCAATCACTGAACTTACCGGATACCAGAAAGCGGCAGCAATTACAGCGATCAACAATACAACTATCGTAAAATATTTACTTACAGAGTTTGAAAAATTTGTAAACTGACTTTCAGTTTTTTTATTGAACGTATCATTATTCCAAAGCTGTGTTAAATAACTCTGTGAAACTTCCTTTATAACTTCTAATTCAATTAAACCGGATTTTTGTCTTCCTCCTGCAAAAATCATTTCTCCGCTTACTTTCTTTACAGGATGTGATTCGCCGGTAACAAAACTGTAATCAATTAAACCGTCTCCATTCATTAAAATTGAATCGGCCGGAACAATTTCATCTTGTCTTATTATAATTCTGTTGCCAATCATAAGTTTGGAAACAGGAATTGATTTTTCAATTTCATTTTGTTTGATAGTTACCGACAGTGGAAAATACGCTTTATAATCGCGTTCAAAATTCATTGCGGAGTAAGTTTTTTCCTGTAAAATTTTACCGATTAACAAAAAGAAAACCAACCCTGCTAAAGAATCAAAATAACCCGATTGGTTCAGGATTAGCAAATCGTATACACTTCTTAAAAAAAGTACTAAAATACCAAGTGACAAGGGAACATCAATATTTATAATTTTTTTTCTTAATCCCTTCAGGGCTGAAATGAAATAATCCGATGCAGAGTAAAAGAAGACGGGTAATGATAAGATGAGGTTGAGATAACCAAAAAAATTTTTTAATAGACTATCTGAAGTTGTAATCGAAAAATATTCAGGAAAGCTGAATAACATTATGTTTCCGAAACAAAATCCCGCAACTCCAATTTTATAGTAAAGATTTTTATGTGAAGTTGAAATAAGTTTTTTTTCAGCAGTTTCAAGATTTATTTGTGGTTCGTAGCCGATAGATGAAATTAAGATGACAACATCTTTTAAAGATATTTTATCGTGCAAAAATTTTACACTTAATTCTTTACGTACAAAATTAACAGTTGAATTTGTTATTGCCGGATTTAATTTAAATAGATTTTCCAAAAGCCAGATGCAGGAACTGCAATGCATTTGCGGAATAAAAAAAGTGACTTTTGATATGGCATTATCCTTAAAATCAAGAAGTTTATCTATGGTAGAAGAATCATCAAGATAGTCAAATTTTTTGGATTCAAAATTTTTTGGTGATATACCTGGATTTTCTTTAAAACTGTAGTAATTGCATAACTCACCTTTATTCAAAATTTCATAAACAGTTTTACATCCCGCACAACAAAAATATTTATCATCTATAAAAATGGATTTATCCCTGCAAAGGTCACCACAGTGGTAGCAAAGAATATCAGATTTTATTAATGGTTCAGATGACATTTAAAAATTAATTGATAGAAAAATTCACTGAATTAAGAATAAGAAACAAAAATATAATTTGATAAAATGATAACTTCAAATTAGTAAATTATTTCTACTGATATAAAATTATTGCCCGCAATCTTAATGACCTGAGAGATCAAAAGAGTACGGGCAAAAAAAATCCCGATCAAAGATCGGGATTAAAATAAATCTTGGCAGCGACCTACTCTCCCACACACCTGCGCATGCAGTACCATCGGCGTGCTGGGGCTTAACTTCTCTGTTCGGAATGGGAAGAGGTGTAACACCCAGGCTAAAACCACCAAAATTTAAACTTATATCTAAAATAAATTTAGAACAAAAATAAAATGAAAAAATGAAAGAGTGAGCCTGTAAGAGAAAATCAAATCTGTATTTAAAAATTTAAATGGATAAGCCTCACGACCTATTAGTACTACTTGGCTGAATACATTGCTGCACTTACACCTATAGCCTATCAACCTCGTCATCTCCGAGGAGTCTTTAGTTACTTACGTAAGGGATACCTAATCTTGAAGCGTGCTTCGCGCTTAGATGCTTTCAGCGCTTATCACAACCGTATATAGCTACCCAGCTATGCCACTGGCGTGACAACTGGTGCACTAGAGATACGTTCACTTCGGTCCTCTCGTACTAGAAGCGACCCTTCTCAAGTATCCTGCGCCCGCATAGGATAGGGACCGAACTGTCTCACGACGTTCTGAACCCAGCTCACGTACCGCTTTAATTGGCGAACAGCCAAACCCTTGGGACCTTCTTCAGCCCCAGGATGCGATGAGCCGACATCGAGGTGCCAAACCTTACCGTCGATATGAACTCTTGGGTAAGATCAGCCTGTTATCCCCGGCGTACCTTTTATCCTTTGAGCGACGGCACTTCCACTCGC
>DASVGS010000222.1:0-9044 GCA_036379435.1 Ignavibacteriaceae bacterium | reverse complement strand
ATTGCTGCAGGAATTCTATTGTTTGGCACCGGTTCTGTTTTTGTTTTTACAACAAGAAAAATAATAAAGTATCGTGTTGCATTGAGCATTTTATTTTTAACAGCACTGGTGTACGTATGGGCAGAACTTGCAGTTGGAATCTTTACAAATCTTGGCAGTTAACGACTAATTAAAAAAGGAGGTTATCTTATGCGTGAACTTATGTTGATCATTCATTTTATTGGTTTGGCGATGGCACTGGGAACCGGATTCGCTAACCTTTTTCTGGGTATTGTGGCTTCCAAACTTGAGCCTGCTGAAAAAGGAAATTTCATGTCTAAAACACTTGTACTCGGTAAAATGGGACAAATAGGATTGGGTTTACTTCTTCTCTCCGGTTTTTATCTTGCTACTCCTTTCTGGAGTGTCCTTGGTTCAATGCCGCTTTTTATTTCCAAACTTATATTAGTAACTCTTTTAGTTATTGTGGTTATAATGATTTCTTTGATAGCAAGTAAATCAACTAAACAAAATAATCCTGCTTTACTGGCTAAGATAAAACCACTGGGTATTATCACGTTTTTACTTGGTATTACTATTGTAATTCTTGCGGTGTTAACTTTTAATTGATTTAGAGGAAAAAAGGTGAAATTACAGCCTGTATAAAACTTATGATTAATTCTTCGGAAAACATATAAAATGTTTTGTAAGTATCTTCAACAGGTCCTTCTCTTTTTAAGAGAAGGACTACAGGATGAGTTCGTTTAACCAACATCCGTATAAACGCCCTTTGCATTAACTCATGAATTTTGAAGGTTAAAACGTAAACCCGTAAATAACAAAATGTTTGTGGAGGTGGCGGGAGTCGAACCCGCGTCCGAAATTATGATCCAAAGAACGTCTACATACATAGTCTATTTCATTTTTAGCTTTAAGCTGCCAAATAGACAAAGATCACTTAAAGCCTGCTTGCTAAAAATTTCACCTCATCTGCACAAGCAACAGACTCAGCTATTGTATCTAATCGACGTTCAATCCTGGCCCGATACAAGAGGACAAGTTGAACGGCTGTTAACTATTAATTAAGCAGCTAAGGCGTAATTAGATTCGCCAGTTATTGTTTTTTCCCAATTCGTTAACGTGTCTTCGGGGAACACGGTACGCAGTTCTAAGTCTCTTTAATTCCGTCGAAACCAAAATTCACCCCCATAATAGTCTGTAGTAAGTTGTGGGTAGTTTGTTGTTAAACAACTATCTCAAACTTTTATGGAATCCATTTTGTGTCAGGAATATTTGAGTACTTATTTTCAAAACGTGAAAGAACAAAAAACAGATCTGACAACCTATTTAAAAATATAATAATGTTTTCGCCTATATGTTCGGTATTTTTTAATGCCACTACTTCTCTTTCAGCGCGGCGTGAGATTGTGCGGCATATATGCAATAATGCAGATCCTTTACTGCCGCCGGGTAAAATAAAATTTTTAAGTTCATCCAGTCCGGCATCAAATTTATCAATAGCTTGTTCGGTATCCTTAATATATGATTCCGGTAACCGTGTAATTTTTAACTTCTTGTTTTTTTCCGTTTCCGGTGCTGCAAGATCTGCCCCAAGTACAAATAATTTATTCTGCAGATCTGTAAGAACATCTATTATCTCCTTGCTTGTAACTTCAGTAATCGCTAATCCTAAAAAGGAGTTTAATTCATCTATGCTTCCGTAAGCATTTAATCTTAAATTACTTTTTGAAACTCTTTCACCGCCAAACAATCCTGTTTCACCTTTATCGCCTGTCCTGGTATATATTTTCATCTTTTTATTTTTTAAATGGAAGTTCGTGTACTGTTACCTCAAAGGATTTAGTTTCGTTTTGGGCAATTACTTTTGTTCCCTGTAATGCCAGTGCTTTTTTTACGTAACCTAACGCAATATTTTTTTTGATTCTTGGTGAATATGCCAGCGAAGTCACAACTCCTGCTTCATTTTTCTGATCATCAAGCAGAGTAAATTTTTCATCGCTGTCTACATCCTCAGGAAAACAAATACCCACTAACTGCTTCTGAACTTTATCATAAGTATCCAATCGTGCAATTACTTCCTGACCTATATAACATCCCTTCTTAAAATCCACAAGATCTATAATTTTTGCTTCATGCGGATTATATAAATCATTCAATTCATTTGGATCGGATGGAATTCCATTTTCAATTTTATAAACTTTATATGCATCCTCGCCAATCAGGTTAAAATCAAACGGACCTTTATTTTCCACCATATGTTTAACCAATTTTTTTCCATTCTCCTGTTCTGCAAGTATCCAGTATTTTTTTAATCCGTTGGCAGCTTTTAATTTGGCAAGAAAAAACAATATGCCATCAGCACTTACAACTTTAAATGAGTTATCGGCAATCGTATTAAGAGCATCTCCTATAAATAAAGATAAAAATGAATCTGATTGTGGACCGATTATCTGGAATAAATTAAATCTGTGACTCGCATCGTTCAATTTTACATCATCGCCAATAATGTATTTGTTAATCCAGCTCATTACTTTTTGTTTACTATTAATTCCCGTTACTAAAAGAAAATAGCTCTCAAAGTTCAATACGGTAGAAACGCCAATAATCCTTCCTTTTTCTGATGTAAAAATGGTCTTCTTAACTTCTTCTTTGCGCAAACCATTCATTGAATTTGTAGATATTCTATGCAAAAAGTCCAACGAATCCTTACCCATAAGTTCTATGATGGATAAATTATTCATGTATTTAAGCGAAACACCATTATTTAAACTATAAACTTCATCTGCAATAGAATTAAATCCTTTAATATAGTTTACGTCGTTTTTTAGCTCGGTTTTTGCACCAAGCGAAACAAAAAATGAAATCATATCAGAATTTATATTAACCGATTCGAACATTATTACTCCATTGTATTCTATTTTTATTCGGATTAAAAAGTGGAAAATTTTCTAGTGCAAAGATAAGAAAAATATTAATAACGGCGAGTTTGTTTTGGGTTCTTTGTGTTGACGTATAATGTGTCCTTTTGATTCCAGATAAACGCAACGGAATCTTTGGAATACACTTTATCATTCAGGTTGTAGAATATATGTTCATAATAGTCGGGAAATTTATCATTATTTACGTTGGCTAATGTCCGTTTAAAACTTGTTCCTGCGTAGGTCATAAGTAAATGCGGATATTTTCTGATATTATCTATTATAAAATAATTATAATTGATATGCCCAACACCTTGAGCATAATGGAAATTAATTTCGATATAGTACTCTCTGTTATAATCCCAACGGTTAAGTGATATGCTGTTAAATCCGCCGTGCGATGGAATAGGGGCTTCCCATTGTTTGATTAATTTATCACTGCTGCATTCAAAAAGTACAAGATACAAAAATGGTGTACCCAATTTTGCACTGTCAAGATCAATAAAACTCTGATCGTATCCAATCACATTTGATGGCTCAATTAATCTTTCACCCGCTCTTGAAGAAGCAATTACAGAAAACACAAATTTACTTCCGTCTTTATCTGTAAAATAAATTAATGCAGGTTTTGGAATGTTATAAGTTGTTGTCCTGTCAAATTCAAGCAGATATGTTCCGGCAGGATAATTATTAAAGATATGTTCTATTACAGCGATGGTATCACAAGGAAAACGGTACTTCGATTCTTTTTTTCTCAACTCAAGATTATATCTCTGAATCTCTGCATCTTTATTCTGATCAAAAGCAGCTTGCTCAGTATAATTTATTCGCCTATCATCCTTATTTATCTTATTTTCACAGCCAAAGAATAATACCGCAATAACAAATACTGTAGTATAAATAAGCGGTGATAATTTAATTATTTTCAACATAGATTAGCATTTAGTGCAATATTTGTGCCCTCAGCAATTAAAAAGAATGCCTCAGAATTTAATTAAAAACAAACTCTGAGGCTGAATAAAATCTTACCAATCTTAGAATAAAACAACTATTTGGAAAACTCATCTAAAAAATATGCCGAGCTTTTTATTCCCATTTGATAATGATTAAGATTAAAATGCTCGTTTGGTGAATGCAGATTTTCCGAATTCAATCCCATCCCCATAAGAACCGGTGAAGCATGTAATTGATTTGCAAATTCCACTACAATTGGAATAGATCCGCCTTCACGCATAAAAACAGTTTTCTTTCCAAATGCTAACTGCATAGCTTTTGCACCGGCTAGCGCAGCTTTATCATCCAATGGTGTTATTACGGGATAACCTCCGTGCAGACTTGTAACTTTAACACTAACTTCCTTTGGTGCTATTTTTTTAATGTATTTTTCAAAAAGTTTTTCAATCTTTTTTGGATCCTGATGAGGAACAAGGCGCATACTTATTTTAGCAGTCGCTTTAGATGGAATAACTGTTTTTGCACCCTGACCGGTAAATCCACCCCAAATTCCATTACAATCCAATGTTGGTCTTGCCCAGATTCGTTCAAGAGTTGTATAACCTTTTTCTCCGGTAAGATGTTTTAAACCAATCGCTTTACCCCATTCTTTTTCTGAAAACTTTAATGCTTTAAAATTTTCTCTTTCTTTTTTGGTAAGCTTTAAAACATCATCATAAAAACCGGTTATTTTAATTTTACCATCTTTATCAATCAGCTGCGAAATCATTTTAGTGAGAACATTAATTGGATTTGGAACTCCGCCGCCAAAAGTACCGGAATGAAGATCGCGCGATGGACCAGTGACTTCAACTTCCATATAACATAATCCGCGTAAACCGTATGTTATAGTTGGTACACCAGGAGCAAATAATGCAGTATCGGATATTAAAACAGAATCACATTTCAGCAGTTCTGAATTATTTTTTAGAAATACAGATAAATTTGTACTCCCAATTTCCTCTTCGCCCTCAATTAAAAATTTTACATTTAACGGCAGGCTTCCATGCGTATTAAAATATGCTTCAACACTTTTAATATGCATATACATTTGTCCTTTGTCATCAGTAGCGCCGCGTGCAAAAATATTATCTCCAACTATCGTTGGTTCAAATGGAGGTGATGACCACAGCTCAATTGGATCAACAGGCTGCACATCATAATGCCCATATATCAACACAGTTGGTTTACCCGGTGCACCAAGCCATTCTCCGTAAACTAACGGATGTCCTTCTGTCTGAAAGATCTCAATTTTATTAAGTCCGGCTGCTTTTAATTTATCAGCAACAAATTGCGCTGCTTTTTGCATATCCGGTTTGTTTTCTGCTAATGTACTTATACTGGGTATTCTTAAAAACTCAGTAAGCTCATCAACATACCTGCCCCTGTTGTTTTCTATGTAATCAATTACTTCTTTCAATTACTCAACTCCTTTTTAGTTGTGATTTTATATTTCAAAATTGTGGGAACATAAGTTTCAAAATTTTTTACTGTTTTATCATCCAGCTTTTCAAGAATATTTTTATCGGGAACAAATACTTCTTTCCACGGATCATCAACAATATATAGATTGTCTTCATCATCAACTGTAATACTTTCGTAAGAAGGCAAAAAGTTTAGATTGTGATATGATGGAATATAAGTAAGTGCATCATATTTTGAGAATGATTTTATATTCAATGAATCATCTAACAGGAGATGAAAAATTCTTCTGTTGTTTCGATCGATTCCCCAAAGTGAATAATCCTTATCCGAAAATAAACCGCAAACAGTTTGTACACCAAGTTCTTTTGTACTGATGCTTTTAATAATATTTAAATTTGATTTATCTGCAATAAAAATGAGTGTACTATCTGCAAAAATGTAATCACTTAAAAATCCCTCAAGACCAAGATAAAAATAATTTTGATCAACGGTAATGCCTTCATATCCAATATTAGGTGTGGTGTATTTTAAAAATAAACTTGTAGGATTAAAATTTACTTTTTCAACTGTAATAATCTCTCTGGATAGAATATCTTCATCTTTAAAGATTAACTTATAAATGCCTACAAAATCATTAAAGTTAGATCCGTTTCCTTCAACTGATAAGTATACACTCCCGCTTGATTTGTCGAAAGTAATCTCTTCAAAATCTTTTTTGGGGAAATCTGAAAAATATTTAGCAGCACTATCCAGAAAAGAAATATTCTCAATACTGTAAATTGAATCATCCTGTAATATTAAAAGATGAATAAAACCTATATCATCAGCTAATAAAAAATATTTTTTATCGCATTCACTTTTAATAAAAGCAATTCCGGATGTTTGATCAGTTCTGGATTGATCTGTTTTTAACCAGAGCGGGAAGTTATTATCCGGAATGAGTATAGCATTTTCATCTTGTGCATACAACACAATGCTAAATAATAATAGAGCAAATGTAATTGGATACTTTAAAGTCATTGAAAATATAAAATCAGGTAAATTATTTATTTCAAATATAAGCATATTTCATTTACATCCGGTAAAAATGCGTTTCTTGTTAAACTTTTATGCGTTAACTATCTTTGAACGATGATTTTATTCCGATACATATTAAAAGCACACTTCATTCCATTCGTGTTTTCAATAATTACATTGATGTGCATTTTCCTTTTGCAATTTCTAATGAAATTTGCTGACAGATTAGTCGGCAAGGGATTAGATACCTGGGTAATAACAAAACTAATAGCATACAATCTTTCCTGGATGGTTGTACTTGTTGTGCCAATGGCTTCGCTTGTTGCTACACTTATGGCTTTTGGAAATTTAAGTCAGAACAATGAAGTAACAATAATGAAATCTTCAGGAATCAGTCTTTATAAAATGATGTTCCCACCGTTTATTGCAAGCATTGTTGTTGCTGTGCTTTTGTTCCAGTTTAATAATGATGTTCTTCCTGATGCAAATCACCAGGCAAAAATATTAATGAGTGATATATCCCGGACAAAACCAACACTTTCACTTGAGCCGGGATTTTTTTCTCAGGAAGTAAATAATTACGCAATTTTAGTCCGCTCTATTGATCAAAAAACAAACTGGCTTTATCAAATTACAATTTATGATTATTCAAATGGCGCAAAGATAAATGTTGTAACTGCGGACAGCGGTAAAATATTTTTTTCAAAAGATCAGTCAAAATTAATTATGGATCTTTATCACGGAGAGATTCATGAATCTGATGTGCAGAATACAACGATGTACAGAAAACTTGAGTTTGAAAAACATCTTATTACTATGAATGGTGATCAGTTTTCATTTCAGCAATCAGGCCCTACATCCCGCGGCGAAAGAGAATTAAGTGTTTATGATATGCAGGTTATTACCGACAGCTTAAAAACTATCTTAAAAGAAAATACAACCATTTTTAACAGAGAGATAAATAAATTCCTGTTAATAGATACTCTTAAAAATCGTAATGCTGCTTCAAGTAATGTTAGTAATAAACCTGAATTAACTTATTTGCGTTCTTTAGAGAAAGTTAAAACTGCAAAAAATATTGTAATGGCTAACTTTAACAGGCTTGAATGGACAAAACGTGAACTTGAAAAATATGAAGTTGAAATTTATAAGAAATATTCTTTGCCTGCAGCTTGTATTATCTTTATGCTTATTGGTGCCCCGTTAGGTGTAATGGTACGCAAAGGAGGATTTGGTGTGGCTGCGGGAATCAGTTTGTTCTTCTTTCTTATTTACTGGGCGTTCTTAATCGGAGGCGAAAAATTATCTGAACGCGGATTCTTTTCTCCTTTCATCGGTATGTGGGCGGCAAATATTGTTTTAGGTGTAGCGGGAATTATTCTAACTATAAAAACTAATAAAGAAGTAAAGACATTAACATTTACATTCTTCAAAAAATTAATTCCTAAAAAATTCCGGCAAAGAAATATTGATCTTGAAAATGAAGATAATTGATAAATATTTAATCAAACAGTTTTTACAGACTATTGCATTTGGGTTACTTGGTTTTACGGTAATTTTTATTGTAATAGATGCAATGGAAAACCTTGATGATTTTATAGATCAAAATGTACCGGTATTAAATATTATTCATTATTACATTGTTTTTTCTCCTGATATCATAAGATTAATGACTCCGGTTGGAGTTTTATTTGCAGCACTTTTTACTGCAGGAAAAGCAGCAAACTCAAGTGAGTTAACTGCAATTAAAGCAAGCGGTGTAAGTTTGTTTAGATTTATGCTTCCATTTCTTATCACAACTTTTTTTATAAGCTTGTTCTCAATTTATTTTAGCGGATATGTTGTACCGATGGCAAATAAAACCAAATTAAATATTGAACAGCAGTATCTTAAAAAGAATATTAATTTTTCAGGAACCAATATTTATTTTCAGGATTCCAAACAAAGAATTGTAAGTATTTCTTTTTTTGATAATAATTCCAATACAGCCAACAGGGTAAGTATTCAGGATTTTAATCCTGCCAACCCGGTTCAGATGCTTTCCAGGATTGATGCAATTAGTCTAACATATGATTCTTTGAAACACATCTGGATTGCTAATAATGGTATTAAGAGAGTATTTTCGGGTAAAAAACAAAGTGCTGAATATTTTAATAATTTAGAAATATCAAACTTAAACTTTTCTCCTGCCGATCTTCTCAAAAAGCAAACCAGACCTTCAGAAATGAATCTTTCTGAACTGACCGATCTTATTAATTCTCAGAAAAGCGCGGGTAACGATCCTACTTCAACATTAATAGAGTACCACTCCAGAATTGCTTTTGCTATGACGAGTGTTATAGTTGTTTTATTTGGATTGCCGATTTCAGCTAATAAACGAAAAGGCGGAGTTGCTTCACAGGTTGGTTTAAATATTCTTGTCACTTTTCTTTATTTAGTTTTTATGAAAGTGAGTCAGGCTTTTGGAAAAAACGGAGCTTTAAATCCTATTCTTACAGCATGGTTTGCAAATTTTTTGTTTATGGCTGCGGCAGCGATAAATCTGTGGCGGGCAAGGCAATAAAACTAACTTCATTTAGTTTTGATTAAAATTATCTAATCGTCTAATAATTTTTTTCAAAAAGATTAATCTCCCATTTCTCCAAAATAATTCCTAAGTTACAAATGTTAATTAACCAATTGGTTGAGATT
>DASVGS010000221.1:0-2429 GCA_036379435.1 Ignavibacteriaceae bacterium | reverse complement strand
GTTTTCAACCAGATATTTGTTAAGCTCCGATATTTCATTATTCTCAAGTAAAAATACAAATACTGTTTTTGCCCGCGATTCCAGTTTTTTTATCCAATCAGATTGTGCAAGTAAACTATAGGTTTTTTCTTCATCATTCGTTTCAAAAGAAACTGAAAGTTTTTTGGCGTTTAACAAATCCTTAACGTAGCCTTCAACTTTTGTAGTTCCTTTATTGATAATGATCATTCTGTTTGCAACAAGTTCAACTTCGTGAAGAATATGTGAGGAGAGGAAAATAGTTTTTTTCTTATCCTTACTAAGATGCAGAATCAGGTCACGAATTTCTTTCATTCCCTGTGGATCCAACCCGGTTGTCGGTTCATCAAGAATAATTAGATCAGGATCGTGGAGTAGCGCCTGTCCCAATCCTAATCTTTGCTTCATTCCGTGTGAAAAAGTTTTAACCTTACTTTTAAATCGTTTACTAAGACCAACAAGTTCAAGAACTTCCATGATTCTGTTTTTACTAATTTCCTTGCCGGAAATTCTACCAAGAATCTCAAGGTTTTTGTAAGCAGATAAATAGCCATAAAAATCAGGTTTTTCTACAATGGCCCCAACATTTTTCAGTATTTCGTTTCTGTTTTTTTCAAGAGTTTTTCCAAACAGTTTAATACTTCCTTCGCTTGGTTTTATAAGCGATAACAACATTCGTATAGTTGTACTTTTACCTGCACCATTTGGGCCTAAAAATCCAAATACATCTCCTTCAAATACATTAAGATTTAAACTGTTAACAGCCTTTAAATCTTTAAAGTTTTTAGATAGGGAGTTAATTTCAATTATTTTATTGCCGTTCAAAAAAAACTTCCAAAAAAATGATTTAAATCTTAACAAAGATAACAACTAATACTTTATTAAACGGTATATTTATTTAAGCGGTTATTAATTTTGATAAAGAAGTCGTGATTTTCTAATGCTGCTAAAATTTGGTTATTGTCAAGAGTCAGTTTGATAAAATTTTATTTGGTTTTTTAGAAAATTATTTTCATTTTCGATTTGAAATTTAAGTGATAAAAATTTTGTTCACACGTTCTATTTTTTAATTACATTTTTTTTAATAGTTTCCGATGTGAATTACAGATGAGTGATATAATGAGTTTAAAACAATTTTATTTTTTTTCAACATCACTCAAAAAACCCGGATCACTTCTAACCTTAATTAACATAAATAGTATTTTTATTAACTAGTCTATCATCTGGAGTGTTGGATGCAGATTAAAAGATTTTTTACCGAACAGGGAAAGGATCCATTATCATCTTTTGAGTTTACTAAACGGACATCTGAAATAAAAAATCCTGACGGCTCAAGTGTTTTTAAAATGGAAAATGTTTCAGTACCAAAGCAATGGTCACAGGTTGCTACTGATATTATTGCACAAAAATATTTCAGAAAAGCAGGCATTCCAAAACTGCTAAAAAAAGTAAATGAAAAAGGTGTTCCAAAATGGCTGCAGCCTTCTGTTGCAGATTCTGAAAGATTACACGAGCTTCCGGAAAATGATAGATACACATCCGAAACTGATTCTAAACAGGTTTTTCATCGTTTAGCAGGTACATGGACTTACTGGGGCTGGAAAGCAAATTATTTTGATTCTGAAGAAGACGCTAAAACATTTTATGAAGAATTGATGTACATGTTTGCCAATCAGATGGCTGCACCCAACAGCCCTCAATGGTTTAACACAGGTTTAAATTGGGCATATGGTATTACAGGTCCTTCACAAGGTCATTTTTATGTTGATTATCAAACAGGAGAATTAACAAAATCTGATGACGCATATACACACCCGCAGCCGCATGCATGTTTTATTCAATCGGTAAGCGATGATCTGGTTAACGAGGGTGGTATAATGGATCTTTGGGTGCGTGAAGCAAGATTATTTAAATATGGATCCGGAACCGGATCAAACTTTTCTGAACTCAGAGGTTCCAGTGAATCTTTGAGCGGTGGTGGCAAATCTTCGGGATTAATGTCCTTCTTAAAAATTGGAGACAGATCTGCAGGCGCAATAAAATCCGGAGGAACAACCAGGCGTGCTGCAAAAATGGTTACTCTCGATCTTGACCATCCTGATATTGAAGAATACATTAATTGGAAAGTTATTGAAGAACAAAAAGTAGCGGCTATTGTTGCGGGATCAAAACTTTGCAACCTGCACCTTAACAATATTATGAAAGCTTGCTACGATGAACATCCTGAAAATGATAGATTCAATAAAAAACTCAATAAGAAATTAAGTTATGCAGTTTTAGAAGCAAGAAAAGCACAGATATCAAATAATTATATTGAGCGCGTAATTCATCTTGCAAAATTGGGATTTAAATCAATCGAGTTTCCAATTTACGATACTGACTGGAATTCAGAAGCATATGCAACTGTATCC
>DASVGS010000220.1:0-9008 GCA_036379435.1 Ignavibacteriaceae bacterium | reverse complement strand
TTAAAAATTAAATTGCAAAGGATAACAATATCACCATACGGTACAACGCAAATAAAAAAAGCAACGTGTTCTAAGCGTCATAGCTTAATGGATAACGAATTTAAAATAGATGGGCTGCCGGCATTAAAGGTAAAAGTTATTTCGGATAATAAAGAAGGAATTATTCATCTCGATCCGGTTTACGGTAAAAGACGTAATTCAATAAATCTCGATTTTAAAATTCAAAAAGATTCCAAATTTGTTTGTCCTGAATGTAATGTTTCACTTATTCAACAAGATAAATGCTGTCCGAAATGCGGATCACCCGTGCTTGTATTTGAAGTTGAAGGACAGGGCATTTATGAGGTATGTTCTTCAGAAAAAAGTGATTGGGAAAAATGGGATTATATTGATTCCTCCGGTTTAAAAGAATGTGTGGAAATAAAAATCAGCGATGACGGTTCCGGAATTAATAAAGAAGACCTTTCTAAAATATTTGAACCATTTTTTTCTACAAAAGGACAAAAAGGAAACGGTCTTGGACTTGCAGTTATCTGGGGAATAATAGATAACCACAACGGATCAATTAATGTGGAAAGTGAAGTGGGTAAAGGCACTACTTTTATTATCAGGTTACCATTAGCACAGCAGAGATAGAAACTTAAATGAACAGAACTTCGGACATATTAGTTATTGATGATGAGCAGGTAATTATTGATGCTGTAATAAAAATCTGTTCTCTTGATGATTATTCAGTTGATACAGCTCTGGATGTAAAAACCGCAACAGAAAAGATCATTAAAAATTATTACCCGATTATTATCTGTGATATTATGATGCCTGATGGAAGTGGTTTCCAGATACTTGAAGAAATCAGAAGAAAAAATTTCAGAAGTTCGTTGATTATGACTACAGGATACTCAACAGTAGAAAATGCTGTTAACTCACTATATAAAGGAGCTATTGATTTTATCCCCAAACCATTTACAGTTGATGAACTTCTTAGTTCTGTGTACCGGGCAAATACCTATCAAAAAATTAAGGAAAAGCAAAAACAATTTTCATTGCAGCAACAGAATGACGAAATATTATATGTTCCTTGTCCATCAAAATATTTAAGACTTGGTTACTCTACATGGATATCCCAGGAAAGGGAAGGATCAGTACTAATTGGTATTTGTGATCTGTTTATGAAAACTGTTGATTCAATTCAGGAAATAGAATTTCAAAACATAGAAGATGAAATATCACAGGGAATAAGTTGTGCTTCACTAAAATGCAGTAACGATAGGAATCATAAAATCCTGTCACCAATATCCGGAAGAATTGTGGAGGTAAATGAAAAGATTAAAAATAATCCAAGCTTAATTGAAAAGGATCCATACTTTGAAGGCTGGATTTATCGTGTTATTCCTGCAAACCTGGATTATGAAATTAAGTACTTAATTTCTTGCAGTTCCGATAGACTGTGAGATAATTTTTACAATTATTAAAAATGGAAAATATTATTATACGTTAGGAGAAATATTATGGCACTATTCATACTTGCAATTATAATTTTCATCATTGCTGATATTATTATCAGAATGGTTGGAAAACGCTTCACAGAACAGAAACAAAAGAAAGAACGTGAGATCGTTTTACAGGAAAGTCTTAAACTCGATTTTACCAGTGAGGCTAAAACTTTAAAACGTGCAGAAGTTCAAAATCCCAAAGCAAAAATTCTTTGTGTTGATGATGAAGAAGTTATACTTGGCAGTTTTAGAAAAATTCTTGTTCTTGATGGCTACTCTGTTGATACTGTTGAAACAGGACAGGAGGCACTTGGTCTAATTCAAAAACATCACTACGATTTTGTTTTTACTGATCTGAAAATGCCTCTTATGGATGGTGTTGAGGTTACAAAATCTGTAAAACATCTGCGCCCTGATATTGATGTTATAATAATTACCGGTTATGCAAGTGTTGAAACTGCGGTTGAGACAATGAAATATGGTGCTATGGATTATGTTCAAAAACCTTTTACTGAAGATGAACTTATTGCATTTGTTCAAAAGGCATTAATTAAACGGCAGGATAAAATTCAAAAACAACTTAAACCAAAAGTACATATTAATCATGTTCCTGCTTCCGATGATTTTACAAAAGGTGAATTCTCAATTCCGGGTGGAGTGTTCATTTCAAAGAATCATACATGGGTAAGTATGAATCAGGCTGGTATAGCAAAAATTGGAATTGATGATTTTGCTAAAAAATTAATTGGCAGAGTTTATTCAATAGAACTTCCTAACCTCGGAATGAATGTAAAAGCCGGGCAGCCATTATTTACAATTAAACAAGGCAATAAAAGTATAACTTTTAATTCACCCATTACTGGAAAAGTTTCCCAGATAAATACAATTCTAAAAGATAATGTAGATGCACTGGATGTAACACCATATGAAAGAAACTGGGTTTGTGCTTTGGATGCTGATAATATTGATAATGAAATAAAGGAAATGAATATCGGCAAATCAGCTGTTGCATTTTTCCAGGAAGATATTGAAAAATTTAAAAATACAATTACCGAAATTTTGAAATCAGAAAAGAAAGGCGATGAATATCTTGATAACGGTTTGTTTATCGGTCAGCTTGAAAAACTTTCTGATGTGAACTGGAATAAAATAGTTACAGAATTTTTTATTAGATAAATGACAGGTTAATCTCCGGGGTTATTAAAACCCCGGAGTTTATCCAATTAGTGTTTGTGCTCCATCATAGGTTTTTTCATCATCTCTTTTGCTTCAGCTTTTATTAAAATTTTACCAGCTTGTTTAAAGTACAAAGCAAAATCCCCCACGTCACCTTTTTTAATATCTTTTTTAAGTTTCATTAACATTACGTGATAAGATCCGGGTTTAAGTTCCACTGTTGATTTTGCTGGAATAATAATGTTTCCAATCTCTCTCATGCCCATCATATCATTACCGGCGTCGTAAGTTTCATGTATTTGAACTAACCCGGCAGTTTCAAACTCAACTTTATAGAGTGTATCTGGTTTATCAGAATCATTTTCAATTTTAAAAAATAATCCCGTAGCCTGACCCTGTGCACCAACGCGCATCCAGGGATCAACTATTTTAATCTTATCTGATGGATTTGAAAAAATTAATAATAGTGCAAATAATAAATTCATTTTATTCTCCTAAATATTTTATGTCTTCAATTATCATATTTAAATCGGCTGTACTGCCTTTATAATTACTTCTTAGCCTGCCGTCCTGATCTATTAAAGAAATTCTATCAGTATGAATTACACTATAACTTAATTCACCCTGATCATCATAAGTTGAATCAGCAGGAATTGCTTTTATATCAAACTTAAGCATAACCTCTTTGGTATTTTTCATATCACCGGTTAAAAATGTCCAGCTGTTAAAACTTATATCTCTTAATTCAGCAAACTTTTTTAAAATCGCCGGAGTATCCCTGTTTGGATCAAAAGAAATAATAACAAACTTTACTTTGCTTTTTAATTCATCAGGCAATCGCTGTTCAATTAGCTGCATATTATGCGTTGTCATCGGGCAGATATCCGGGCAGTGAGTATAAACCATTGCCATCAAAGCAATTTTATCTTTTATAATTTTTGGAAATTCAACTTTAACACTGTCCTGATCCAAAAAAGTGTTTTGTGTCCTTGTTATATCCTGATCAAACGGAAAATGCTTATAGCAGCCTGTAATAATAGTGATGATAAATCCCGCCAAAAGAAGAAGCAAAAGTTTTTTATTCATTTTATTTTTTTGATTTGTTTGATTAAACTTATTAAAAATCGATTCTTAATAAAAGATAATTTCTTTTCTTAGATTTGAATTGGTTGATTTTTGATATAAGGCAATGATTTTAAATGTACACCATTCCGTTTAATTTTTGCAGATACAGTGGAGATGAAATAGTATATGATGCAATTCCTCTTTACGGAAAGCGAAAATGGATTTGCACTACAAGAGTTCCGTACGATAGAACTGTGGAAGAAACTTTTAAACAAATATTTATTCAATTACCTGATTCAGATTTACTTTTTGATGGATGTACTGAAGAGAATAAAGAATTTCTAAAATCTCATGGTTTTAAATCAATAACATTTGGAAAAGAAGCTCTTATTGATTTAGCAAAAAATGAATTTCAAAAAAAATCATTAAAGGAACTTATAAAACGTGGTAAAAGACACGGATCCGTTGAGGAAATAAAATATTCTGAAAACAATGAGAAAAAATTGCAGGAATTTTTTATTAATACTTCGCATGGTAAAAAACCCAGACTGCAAAACCTTTTTGCCACTGCTTTCAAACCTTATCACAGATTATTTGTTCTCAAAAAAAATGAAACCTGGATAAGTGCAATTATGCTTTCATACAAACACGAAAAATTTGTGCAAACTGAATTAATTCTTCGTATATCAAAGGCACCGGTTGGCGTTATGGAAGCGTTGATGAATGAAATATTAATCCAGTTAAAAAAAGAAGAGATCGATTTTTGGTCGTTGGGTGCAGTACCATTTATCGATTATAATTCAAAGTTTTTATCGCTCTCGTGGTTTCTTAATTCTATAGGAAGAAGAATTAAATTCGCTTATAACTATAGCGGTTTGTTTAACTTTAAAAACAAATTTGATCCAATCTGGAGACCATACTACCTCTGTTATAAAAACAGATTAAATCCAATTCAGATCTTTCAACTTGCACAAAAATCAAATCTTAATAAATTAATTATTTACAATATTTTAACTAAGCTCGGTTTTAACTATGGAAAATGAATTTAACAACTTGAACGATATGCCGTCTGAAGAGTTTAGAAAAAACGGATACAAACTTGTTGATTGGATAGTTGATTACTATGCAAATATTGAAAAGTATTCTCCGCTTTCACAAATAAATCCCGGAGAAATATTCAAGAAGATTCCTGATAGCCCGCCGGTAAATGGAGAAGATATTGAAAATGTATTAAATGATGTAGATAAAATTCTTCTGCAGGGAATCACTCACTGGAACCATCCTGGCTTTATGGCTTATTTTAATTCAACATCAAGCGGACCAGGAATACTTGCTGAACTTTTATCTGCCGGATTAGGAGTTAATGGAATGTTGTGGAAAACATCACCGACATTTACAGAACTTGAAAGATCAATGATGAATTGGTTTAGACAAATGGTTGGACTTCCTAAAAATTATTGGGGAATTATTTATGACACTGCATCTACAAGTTCTATGCATGCAATTGCTTCGGCTCGTGAACAACTGAATTTACAAATACGTGAGAAAGGGATGACTGGAAGAAATGATGTTCCGCGCTTGCGATTATATTGTTCTGACCACGCACATAACTCAATTGATAAAGGTGCTTTAACTCTGGGCATCGGTTTGGAAGGAATAAGAAAAATTCCTGTAAACGAAAAGTTTGAGATGATCCCGCAAAAACTTTTGGAAGCTGTAATAGAAGATAAACAAAATGGCTGGCTGCCGTTTATAGTAATTGCCACTGTTGGTACAACATCAACAACAAGTATCGATCCCGTTGAAGAAATAGCTGACATAGCTGAAAAATATAAAATGTGGCTTCACATAGATTCGGCTTATGCCGGAGTAACAGCTATGATTCCGGAAATGAAATGGATAACCAAAGGGTGGTCGCGTGCAGATTCTTTAGTAATCAATCCGCATAAATGGATGTTTACACCAATGGATTTAAGTATATACTTTACCCGCAAACCTGATACTTTAAAACGTGCTTTTAGTCTATCGGCAGAATATCTTAAAACTAATGTAGATGATGAAGTAGAAAATTTAATGGATTATGGAATTCAACTGGGCAGAAGATTTCGATCATTAAAGCTTTGGTTTATAATAAGATATTTTGGTGTTAACGGATTATCCGAAAGAATAAAAAATCATATAAAGCTTGCAACCGAATTTAAAAGCTGGATTGCTGCGGATAAAAATTTTGAATTAATGGCGCCTGTTCCTTTCTCTACAGTATGTTTTAGATATCATCCTGATAATAAAAGCGAAACTGAATTGAATCAACTAAATGAAAAACTTTTAGAAAAAATAAATGCATCTGAAAAATTATTTTTATCACATACAAAGCTTAATGGAAAATTTACAATAAGATTAACAATTGGAAGCATCAGACACGAACGGAGACATATTGTGGAAGCATGGGAGTTAATAAAAGATTTAGCACAAAGTTCTAACTAAACTGCATAAAATGGCAGGAAGGTTTATAAAATAATTACGGATTAAATATATGGCTTCAATTCTGCAATTTGCTTTACTCGCATTTACTTCATTGTTTACAATGATAAATCCAATGGGAGTTATTCCTGTTTTTACAACTTTAACAAGCGGGATGAATTCCAAACAGGCCGCGGCAATAGCCTTTAAAGCTACTTCCACAGCGCTGATTGTGCTTTTACTTTTTACTTTCGGAGGTAATTTTATTTTTGATATTTTCAACATATCGGTAAATGGATTAAGAGTTGTTGGCGGAATATTATTTTTTCTTTCGGGTTACGATATGTTAAGAGGAAAACTAACACGAATAAAATCTGATGGCGAAGATTATATTGAAGCGGCAAAGGATTTCGCGATAACTCCGCTCGGCGTTCCAATGATTACAGGTCCCGGTGTAATAACAATATCCATTGTAATGATGAATGATGCACCGGATATAACACACAAATCTTTGTTGATAACATCTATTTTTGTCGTAATGGGATTGACGCATTTGATTCTTCTTAGTTCAAGGAAAATAATTGCATTTTTAGGAGAAAGCGGCAATAAAGTGTTAACAAGAATTATGGGCTTAATCGTAATGGTAATTGCGGTTGAGCTGTTCTTTAGGGGATTAAAACCCATTATACAGGATATTCTTGGTGTTAAATAATGAATTGTAACCATTTACAAAATTTTTCATCAGACAGGTACAAACTTATTTTTTTATTAGAGGATAATAATGGCAACTAAAAAAGCATTTGTTAAACAGGTTCAAGGTATAACTTTCGTTGGAAAAACTGATTCAAATCACTGGATTACAATGGATGGACCGGATACTTTTGGAGGAAGTAATGCCGGCATCAGACCAAAAGAATTACTGATGATTGCCCTTGGCGGTTGTTCCGGCAGTGATATCACCAGCATACTATCAAAGAAGAAGATAAAAGTTGATGAATTCGAAATGAATATTTCGGCTGAGGTTGCAGAGGAGCATCCTCAGGTTTATACAAAAATGCATATAGAATTTGTTTTTAAAGGTAAAAATATTCCTGCAAAAGATGTTGAAAGAGCAATTGAACTTTCAATAACTAAATACTGCAGCGTTACCGCTATGCTGCAAAAGGCGATGCCTATCGAGCATTCTTATCGCATTGTTGAAACGGAATAATTTATCTGGATGATTGAGGAAATTGAATATTGGAATATTGAGTTTTCAAACTTTAATATTCCAATATTCTTTTATAATCGATTAGCTTTTCTGATACAAACCTATAGTATTACCATCGGGATCATTAAATAATGCATACCATCCCATAGCAGGAATTACAGTCTTAGTCCTTTTAACAGCACCGCCATGTTCTTTAACACGTTTTAAAATCGAATCAATCTCGGGCATATTAACATGAAACACTGTTGAATCACCTTTTGTTACTTCATCAACTTTTCTTAATCCAACCATTGTGCCTTTATGATTATTAAAAAGTAAATATCCGTTTCCAAAAGGTTTAAAATCCCAGCCAAGTACTTTTTGATAAAATTCTTTTGAACGATCCAGATCGGTTGATGGAATTTCGCAATGCGCAATTAAATGATCTGCCATAAAATTTCCTTTAAATAATTGGTGATTTTTATAAAAGGAAATTAAGTGTAAGTGATCTCTAATTCAAGAAAATATTAATTGCGTAGTTTTAAGTTGAGTTTAGTAATTTTGGATGTATTTTTTAACACATTATTTAGGGGCTTTTATGAGAAACATCAGCTTAATTTTTATTGTTCTGATCTTTTTTACTTTCAATCCAATGTTTGCGCAAATTGAGGATCATTCATCAGAAATAAACTCATCAGTATCGGAATTATTTGATTTTCATGAAGTTGTTTATCCATTATGGCACACAGCATATCCAAATAAAGATTATGCACTATTTAAACAGCTTCTACCGGATATTAATACAGGAGTAGAAAAAATATATTCTGCAAAACTTCCCGGAATTCTTCGAGACAAGGAAAATGAATGGAAGGAGGGGTTAAATAAACTTCGTACTTCAGTTGCTGATTATAATAAGGCTTGTGAAGAAAATAATGAAACTGCTATGCTTACCTCAGCAGAAGAATTGCACGCCAATTTTGAAATGCTGGTTAGAATTGTAAAACCTGTTACAAAAGAAGTTGATGAATTTCACAAAGTGCTTTATATGATATATCATCATTACGGACCTAACAAAAACACTGAAGAATTAGGTAAAGCTATTGATGATTTATACTTGCGTGCTGATGAATTAAAAAATTGTGTTTTACCAAAATGGGCAACGGATAAAAAAGAAGATTTTACAAAAGCTGCTGATGAATTATATATTTCCACAAAGGAATTGAAAGAATTAAAAGATTCTAAAGCGGATGATAAGTTGATTAATGATAGTATTGATAAAGTTCATACAAATTATCAAAAGTTAGAAGCGTTATTTGATTAAAATTTTCAATATGTCAGATTGAGCTTGTCGAAAGCTGACACTTAATTCAAAATATGTCACGCTTCGACAGGCTCAGCGTGACATACTTTATAAGTTTATCACTTAACAATTTTAGAAACTTCTTTAAACACCGGTGTTCCACAAACTTCGAGCAATTCAAATAGAATAGATTCTGTAGTTGAAACTTCAGCCCCAAGAGTTCTCATTCTTTCTAATGCAATAGTATAATCAATTTCTTTTCTTGATGAGACTGCATCTGCAGCAAGATTAACTTGAAAATCATTTGCAATTAAATCCAATACTG
>DASVGS010000219.1:0-5399 GCA_036379435.1 Ignavibacteriaceae bacterium | reverse complement strand
CATGTGAATAAGCCATAAACAAACAATTTTTTCCTACTCTGGAAAAACCAGTTTCTTTAGTACCACGATGAAAAGTTACACATTCATGAACAACAGTGTCATCCCCAACATAAAATTGAGTTGGTTCATTGCCAAATTTCAGATCCTGTGGTCTATGTGCAATCGAAGCACCCTGATAAATTTTTACCCTGTTACCAATTCTTGCACCATTATATAAAACTGCGCTCGGACCAATTTCACAGCCATCACCAATTTCCACATCATCTTCAATTATTGTAAATGGATGAATAAAATTATTATCACCAATTTTTGCTTTACTGCTAACAATTGCAGTCGGATGAATCGTGTTCATGATTATTCTTCAGCTTTCTTTGGTCTATCTACAATTCCCGCCATAAAATCTGCTTCTGCAACCAGAATATTATCAACATAAACTTTGCCTGCCATAGTAAATATTTTTGATTTCTTCTGTAAAAATTCTACTTCAATAAAAAGCTGATCACCGGGAACAACAGTTTTTCTGAACTTTGCATTATTGATCTGCATGAAATACACAAGCTTTTCTTTAAAATCCGGCAAAGAATTTAAAAGGAGTATGCCGCCTGTTTGAGCCATTGCTTCAAGAATCAGAACACCCGGCATAACAGGCTGTCCGGGAAAATGTCCCTGAAAAAATGGTTCGTTAAAAGTAACAGATTTAACGCCGATTACTTTCTTTTCCATTTCAAGATGGATTATTTTATCAACAAGTAAAAAGGGGTAACGGTGCGGAAGTATTCTTTCGATTGCATTAATATCAAATACAACTCCCTCTTTTTTTACAAATTGAAATTTCTTAACAAGCTTTTTCTGCTGATAAAGTTTCCTTACCTGTTTAGCAAATTCGACATTAGCTTTGTGGCCCGGTCTTGCAGCAAGTATTTGTGCTTTAATGGGTGCACCGATAAGTGCAAGATCACCAATCATATCCAGAAGTTTATGTCTTACCGGTTCATTTTTAAATCTTAGTTTTTTGTTATTCAAAATTCCATCATCGCCCAGTACAAATTTTTCTTTCAATCCAATTCTGGTACCTAAATTATCCAACTGTGCCTGATCGAGTTTATGATCAACAATTACTACTGCATTATCAAGATCGCCGCCTTTAATTAATCCCTGATCAGCCAATGCTTCAACTTCACTTAAGAAACAAAATGTTCTGGCAGAAGCAAATTCATTTACAAATTCTTTATCAAGATCAAACAAACCTGTATGTTGACTGCCTAAAGCAGGATTTTGATAATCAACCATTACAGTAAGTCTGTATTTGTCCAATGGAAGAGCGACAATATCTACTTGTCTGGATTCATCTGAATACATAACTGTTTCATCAATTATCAGGTAATCTTTAGGAGCATCCTGCTGTTCAATTCCGGCTTCTAACAATGCGTTCACATAAGAAATAGAACTGCCATCGCCAATCGGAGGTTCAATTCCATCAAGCTCAACGTTTATGTTATCAATCTGCAAACCTGCAATCGCGGCAAGTACATGTTCAACAGTGTGAACTTTAGCTTCTCCAATTCCAATTGTGGTTCCTCTTGAAACATCAACCACATTATCGGCTAATGCGGGAATTTCCGGATTACCTCCGAGATCAACTCTGATAAATTTTATACCTGAATTTATTGGTGCAGGTTTAAATGTCATCGTACATTCTGTACCTGTGTGTAATCCAATTCCACTTAATGTAGCTGGTTTTGATATTGTTCTTTGGAGTTCGATCATAATTGTTCCATTTTTTTATAATATTGATGAAAAAAATAGTAAGATGATGGACTAAATACAATTAACAGAATGTGATGAATGAGGGATAAAAATTATTTTTAGTGGTTATTCAAACTGTCTTTTAGTTTTTTTATTTCACTTTCAAGTTCTGATATTTTTGCTGCATATTCTGGTAAATTATGCAAGTGTACGCCGATTTTTTGAGCGGTTTTAATTTCTCTTGCAGGTGATCCCATATAATATCCGGGTTTTAATATAGATTTTGATACGCCTGATTGTGCTGTAATAACAACGTTGTCACCAATTTCTATATGCCCAACCAAACCCGCTTGACCTGCAAGAATACAATGTTTGCCAATCCTGGTACTTCCTGAAATTCCTGTTTGTGAAGATACAACCGTGTCCTCACCTAAAATTACATTGTGAGCGATTTGTACCAGGTTATCAATTTTACATCCCCTTTTAATTATTGTGGATCCCAGCGCAGCACGATCGATGGAAACATTTGAGCCAAGTTCAACATTATCTTCAATAATCACATTACCAATCTGAGGAATTTTTTCGTACTCACCTTTTTCATTTGTACTGTATCCAAATCCATCACTTCCCACTACTGTTCCCGGGTGTATTATTACATTATTTCCAATAGTACAATTTTCTCTAATACTTACATTTGAATGAATTAAACATTCACTACCAATTGTAACATTTTCTGATACAACAGTATTATGAAATATTTTTGAGTTTGCGCCAATTTTACAACCGGCAGAAATCACTACATTTTTTCCAATGGCAACATTGGAACCAAGTACAGCGGTTTGATGGATGGATACAGAATGATCAATTCCAGTTAGTGGAAATTCAGGAGTAAAATATTTTTTTACAACTGAAAAAAATCCTTTTTCAGGAGAGTCAACTTCGATATAAGTAATATCTTTTCGTGTTTTTGCAAAGCCAGTTTTAACTATGATAGCAGAGGCTTTTGTAGCAGGAAAGAATTTTTCGAATGCTGATAAATAAAGAAAAGTTAAATCGCCTGAATTTGCATCTTCAATTTTTGCAACATTAGAAATTTCAAGATTACTATCACCGGAAATAATACCATTAATTAATTCAGATATTTCTCGGATACTAATCTTCATAAAGCGATACTTATTTAAGTTTTAGTTTATCAAGTACCTGAGAAGTAAGATCATATTTTTCTTTGGCAAACAGAATCATTATATCACCGCTTCTATCAAATACATAATCATAATCTTCCTGCTCAGCAATTTCTTTTAAAGCACCAAATATTTTATTCTGAACGGGTTTCATTAGTTCATCCTGCTTTTGAAATAATTCACCATTGGTACCAAATTTTTTTTCACGATACTGTGCAATTTGGGTTTCCAATTGAACTAATGCTGCTTCTGTTTCGGATCTTGTTTGATCTGTCATTATCAATTTTCTTTTTTCATAATCATCGTATTTTGTTTTCCATTCATTTTCAAGCTTAGTTAACTCTCCCTGCCACTCCTGAATAAGTGCGTCAAGTTTTTGTCTGGAATCCTGCACATCCGGAAGGTTATCCATTATCGCATCAGAATCAATATAGCCAATTTTTAGTTGAGCAAATGATATGGAAGAGGTAATAATTAAAATCGAAATGACAATTAACTTTTTCATCGAAAAACCTGTAGTTTATTTTGTTTGGTCAAAATATCATAAATAAAAAAGAAAAGTTCTCCCCAAAAAATTATGGGGAGAACTTTAAAAACTTATGGGATATTAATTCCCTCTTTTAAGTCTGTCTAAAACTTTAAAAGTAATATCAAAAGATGAATCAGCATAAAGTAAAAGAATATCGCCGCTCTTATCAAAAACAAACTGCATATTTTCTTCTTTAGAAACTTTTTCTATTGCAGCATAAATTTTTGCTTTAATAGGAGAAAATAATTCTTCCTGCTTTTTATAAATTTCTCCGGATCCCTGGGTAAACTTGGCTTTTCTAAAATCCATTATATCTTGTTCCATCTTAACAATTTTCTGCTGAGCTTCTGTTTTCTTGGCTTCATTCATAGTTTCAACTTGCTTTTGATAATCTGCAATTGACTGTTGATATGTCAAAGTCATAGAATCTAACTGAGCTGACCATTTATTTGTTATCGCATCAAGATCACCCTGAGCTTTAATTGATTCGGAGAACTGAGTTAAGATAACCTCAGAATCAACATAACCAATCTTTAAAGGTGTTTGTGCAAATGTTGTAACACCAAAAACTAAAAGTGCTAACACTAATATGTACTTTTTCACTACTATTCCTCGTTCTTTATTTGTTATACAATTGTTTAAAAACCTCTGCCAAATTGGAAATGGAACAACCAGGATGGATCCTGACCATCGGTGATTTTTCTATCGAAACCATAACCAATATCAAACCCAATTAAACCAATCGGGTTAATAAGTATCCTGGCGCCAAACCCAACTGATCGACGCAAGTCAAAAATATCTGTTTTTTGAAAATTTTCAAAAACATTTCCTGCTTCCGCAAATGCTAATATGTAAAGCGGAATAGGTTCTAATGTAACAGCTAATCTTAATTCTGCTCCAAATTTTGCCATCACTCTGCCACCGATAACCTGTCCTGTGGTTGGATTCTTAGGACCAACTGTCCTATCATCATATCCTCTTAAAGATGTTGTAGCGATCACTAATCCGTTACCACCCATATAAAAAAACTCGAATGGCTGGATGTTGGTACCAGGAACTATTTCATCTATATATCCAACATCAGCGATAGTATAAAGCACAATTCTATTTGAATTAAATAATCTTCTATACCATTCTGAAGTAAAACTTAGCTTAAGATAATCAACATCACCGGGTAATATTGGTCCGCCGGTAAGTTCAGCATCCAATTGGATGGAAGAACCGGTTGAAGGAAATATCGGGTTATCAATATTTTTTCTGGAGATAAGCGCACCTACTGAAAATTGATTAGTTACACCTTCTCTATAATATTTCTGACCTTCAATTACGTTATTGTATTGATATCTGAATCGTCCTTGAATATAAAAGAAATCATCAGGCCATTTTAATCTTCTACCAACTCTAATTGTTGCCCCTGATTGACGAAGATCGTAGACATATTGCTGTCTTGTATCAAACAGTTCAGCGCCTACGGAAGTTGGGGTATCAAACATCCAGGGTTCCGTAAAACCTAAAGTAAAGGTCCTGTATAAACTACCTACACCAAACTGCCAGTTAAAACTAAGCACCTGTCCACCGCCGAGTCTGAATGGTTCAGCGATTGAAAAATTTGTAAGTGTAACGCCAACAGCACCACTGAATCCGAAGCTGCCGCTGTATCCAACTGATGCGTTTAAGTAATCACTTGATTTTTCTGAAACTTTAAATCCGACATCTACAGTACTGTCGCTGGAAAGTTTTGTACTAATACCTTCGGGTCCATAAAGCTCTTCAACATTAAAGTACTGAAGATTTGCAAGATTTTGCACGCTGCGGAATAATAATCCTCGATTAAAATAGTCACCGGGTATTGTATAAAGTTCTCGTCGAATTACTTTTTCTTTAGTTTTATCATTACCATAAATATCCACTCTGCCAATTCTAAATTGATTTCTTTCTTCCAC
>DASVGS010000218.1:0-2488 GCA_036379435.1 Ignavibacteriaceae bacterium | reverse complement strand
GTTTATGAAATTATAAAGGTAAAACAATGAAAGCTGTTGTGTGTTCAAAATATGGCCCGCCTGAAGTTCTTAAGATAAAAGAAGTTGAAAAACCTATTCACAGATCGAATGAAGTACTTATAAAAATAATTGCAACAACAGTTCATATCGGAGATACTAAAATCCGGCGCTTTGAACCGGGATTAGGTCCAGTTAAAGATTTTTTCTTTAAGCCGATTATGAGGATGATAGTTGGTTTTACAGGACCAAGAAAAAAGATATTGGGAATGGAACTTTCCGGCGAGATTGAAGCTGCAGGTAAAGATGTAACATTATTTAAAACCGGAGACCCTATTTTTGCTTCCACTGAATTTAGATTCGGTGCCTATGCACAATATTGCTGCATTCCGGAGAGAGGTATTATTGCAATCAAACCAACTAATATGACACACGAAGAAGCAGCTCCAGTTTCTAATGGTGGAATTACTGCTTTGATTCATCTCAGGCAGGCAAATATTAATAAAGATCAAAAAGTATTAATATACGGTGCATCTGGCAGTGTCGGCACTTATGCAATACAGATTGCCAAATATTTTGGTGCAGAAGTTACGGCTGTTTGCAGTTCAGCAAACCTGGAATTGGTAAAATCTCTCGGTGCAGATAAAGTAATCGATTACACCAAGGAAGATTTTACGCTAAATGGTGAAACTTACGATGTTATTTATGATGCTGTCGGTAAAATTGAATATTCAAAACGAAAGAAATCCTTATCCAAATCAGGGTATTATATAAATGTTCTTTCTCCTAAGGGTAACATCAAATTAAAAGTTGAAGATCTTTATACTCTTAAAGAATTGTGCGAAGCGGGAAAGTTGAGAACAGTAATTGACAGAATTTATCCGATGGAAGAAATTGTGGAAGCCCACCGGTATGTTGACAAAGGACATAAAAAGGGAAACGTTGTAGTAACTATAACGCATAATAATTAAAAAGATTGATCTGACACTCTCCCCTGCTGTTTAATTTTAATTTGTATAGTCGTTCTAAACAGCAATCTATCTACCTTACTGTTATGATTTGCATCAAGTTAAGTATAATTGAAATAACATAAGTTTAGCCATAACTAATCAATCCGATGTAGCTGAACTAATTATAATTAAAAAAGGACCATCTTATGGTTTCAAGTATTCAAAAAGAAAAAGCTGAATTGTTCCTTAAATATCATTACGATAATGAAATTCTGGTTCTATTAAACTCATGGGATAATGGAAGCTCAAAATTAATTGAAGCAATCGGTTACAAAGCTATAGCAACGACAAGTATGGGAGTGGCAGCATCGTTAGGTTATCCTGATTGCGAAGTAATAACTTTATCAGAAATGCTTGAAGTAATAACAGGAATCGTAAAATCAGTAAAGGTACCGGTAAGTGTGGATATAGAAGCGGGCTACGGAAATAATACTAGTGAAGTAATTGAATCTGTTAAAAAAATAATTACAACAGGAATTGTTGGGATAAATATTGAAGACAGTATTGATTTAAGTCCCGTTTTAATTGATGAAAATGAATTTTGCGAAAGAATATCTGCCATTCGTGCACTGTCTGATTCACTGGGATTTCATTTAGTAATTAATGCAAGGACGGATTCATTTTACACTTCATCAGGATCACAACAAGATAAGTTATCTGAATCAATTAAGCGCGGAAATAAATACCGTGAAGCCGGTGCTGATTGCATCTTTGTTCAGCCGGTATCTGATAGAGAAACAATAAAAACTTTGGTCAAAGAGATTAATGCTCCAATCAACATACTTGCTAATCCAACAATTGGAACGGGATCCCCTTTAACTATTAAGGAACTGCAGGACTTAGGAGTTGCACGGGTAAGTCTTGGTTCGGGTTTAATGAAAGCAACTTTAGCATTGGTAAAAAAAGTTGCAGATGAACTAAATGGAAAAGGTACTTACAATCTTTTATTAGATATGTTAACACCGCTCCCCGATTCTGCAATGGCATATAAAATGGCTGTTGGTCAGCATAAGTAAAGGAAAATAAAAATGGAAATCAGCAAATTAGATTTTCTGGAAGGATTATGGAGAGGCACAGGAACTGCACAATATCCAACGATTAAAACTGTTGATTATATTGAAGAGTTAATATTTAAAAAAGATAATGATTTAAAATTATTTTTTTATGAACAAAAATCCTGGGTAAAAAATGAAGAAGGAATTTTTAATAAATTAATTTTTTGGGAAAGCGGATTTATTTTTGATAAAGATGAATACATTGAATTATGCAACGTTCAGAAAAGCGGCAGGATGGAAATATTAATCGGTAAATTATCTGAACATAATAATGATAATAATTTTGAAATTAATTTAGTTAACAAAAATATATATAATGATGAAAGAGTTTTAAGATCCGGCAGACAATTTTTTATTACTGAATCCGAACTAAAATATGAAGTGAGGATGTCTACAGTAAATAATTTTGATTATGATATTCATTTA
>DASVGS010000217.1:0-3981 GCA_036379435.1 Ignavibacteriaceae bacterium | reverse complement strand
AAATAGGAAGAATCTGTTATCAACGCATTTGTAGCTTTTGCAATACCTTGTAAAATGCGGCCTTTCTTTTCAATTAACTCTTCGCTTACTTTTCGTTCGCTTATATCTCTAAAAATACTTAGTAAAAATCTTTTATTATCTGAGGCTTCAATAATTGAATTTGAAATTTCTAAATAAACTTTTTGTCCGTCCCATAAAACAGCACTTGATTCCAGATAATCTTTTAAAATACCCTGAATAAAATTCTGCTTGTACTCCTTAATTATGCTTCCTTTATTCTCTTCAAAATAAAGTATGCTGATCGGGTTGTTTATTAATTCATTAATACTTTTATGGAAAAGATTTGCAAAAGCTTTATTACACAAAACAATTATGCCATCTTCATCCGTCAATCTCATCCCGTCTTTGGAGTTTTCCCAAATAGCTTTAAAAATATTTTCAGAACTTACAAGTTTTTGTTGTGCTTCTATTCTTTGTCTTATATCCCGGATTGTTCCCTGCCCCATATACTTGCCGTCAACTTCTACAACCTTGCCTGAAATTTCAACAGGTATTTTATTACCATTTTTATGTCGTAAATCTGCCCTGAAAGCAATTACAGAATTTTCTCTAAACAGAATATTAATTTCTTTGAAATAATCATTAAGTTTTTCAGGAAGAATAAAATCAGCAATAGATTTACCAATAATTTCTTCCGGATTATATCCGATTAGATTGTATGCTGATTGGCTGATAAAGTTTATTTTACCGGTGGGTGAGATTCTAAAAATAACATCCAGCGATGAAGCAATTAAAGATTCAAGCTGATGGATTAACGAATTTTGTTCAGAATTATTTTCAGTTATCAATTGATTATTGAGATTAAAATCTTTTTATAAATCAATTTAATATTTTTAACTGATAAAAATAAATTTTGAACTAATAATCCTTAAAGTATCCTCATTTTACTTGTTTACACATTCCCAAATATTTAAGTTTCGTTTGTCAATAATTTCTAATTTTATAGGGATTTTTTATGAAGCGAACTATAGTTGCAATGCCCGGAGACGGCATTGGTAAAACAGTATTACCCGAAGCAATAAGAGTTTTAGACGCAGCCGGATTTGAAGCTGAATATGTTCACGGAGATATCGGCTGGGATTTTTGGTGTAAAGAAGGAAATGCACTTCCGCAAAGAACAATTGATCTGCTGGAGAAACATAAAATAGGATTGTTCGGTGCAATAACTTCTAAACCAAAGGATGCCGCAGATAAAGAACTTGATCCTTCCTTAAAAAATAAAGGATATGTTTATTTTTCTCCAATTGTTGGATTAAGACAAAAATTTAATCTTGATATTTGTATTCGTCCATGTCAATCATTTAAAGGTAATCCATTAAACTTTATCATCAGAAACGCATCAGGCAGCTTTGATGAACCACTTGTTAATGCAGTAATCTTCAGACAAAACACTGAAGGACTTTACGGTGGTGTTGAATGGACAAACCCTCCAAAACAAGTACGCGATGCTTTAGAGACTCATCCGAAAATGAAATTTTTTAAAGATGTTCCAAGTGAAGATATGGCTATCTCTACCAGGATAGTAACAAGAAATGCATCACGAAGAATCATTCGTGCTGGTTTTGAATATGCAAAAAAATATGGCTACACAAATCTTACACTTTGTGAAAAACCAAATGTACTAAGAGAAACTTCAGGTATGATGTTTAAAGAAGCAAAAGAAATTGCAAAGGAATATCCCGGTATTGCTTTATGGGATACAAACATTGATGCACAAATGATGTGGCTGACAAAAAATCCTGAAACGTACGGAGTTATTGTTGCGGAAAATATGTTTGGAGATATTATTTCTGATGGCTTTGCTGGATTGGTTGGCGGGCTTGGTTTTGCGTGCAGCGCAAACATTGGTGAAGAAGTTGCAGTTTTTGAGCCAACTCACGGTAGTGCACCAAAATATCAGGAATTAAATCCATCTATCGTAAATCCAATTGCGATGATGTTAAGTGCTTGTATGATGCTCGATCATATTGATGAAAAAGCAAAAGCTGATAAAATAAGAAGTGCTATCGCAAAAGTTGTTGAAGAAGGTAAAGTTAAAACTTATGATATGATGAAACTCCGCGGCGGTCCTGATGTTTTCAGCAAAGGTGCTTGTACAACGCAGCAAATGACAGATGAAATAATAAAGAATTTGTGAGTCTTAATGTCATGCCTGCGAAAGCAAGCATCCATTTTGAGAATTAGATTCCCGCTTTCGCGGTAATGACAACAACAATAATTTTCGTTTGACTTTTCACATTTGACGATAAAAAAATGAACGGAATAGAATTAGTCCTAATAGCGTTAGTAATGTATGTTGTTGCTTACAAGCTTTATGGCGGCTTTATAACCAAGCGGCTTGAGGTAAGTAATAAGAAAGAAACTCCATCACATACAATGTATGATGGAGTCGATTATGTTCCGGCAAAAGCCCCTGTTTTACTTGGACATCACTTTGCCTCAATCGCCGGCGCCGGACCTATTGTCGGTCCCGTTATTGCTGCAGGATTTGGATGGCTTCCGGTTTATTTGTGGGTGATATTTGGTGCAATATTTATAGGCGGCGTTCACGATTATTCATCAATTGTTGCATCAATCCGTCATCAAAGTAAATCGATAGGCTATGTAATTCAATCCTACCTTGGTGTGAATGGGAAAAAACTTTTTTTAATTTTTTCCTGGGCAACGTTAATTTTAGTTATCGCTGTCTTTACGATAATCGTTGCAGATACTTTTACTCATATTCCAAGTGCTGGTACTTCTTCAATTCTGTTTATGATACTTGCTGTAATATTCGGATTATCTTTATATAAATTCAAAGTACCTCTCTGGATTGCAACTTTAGTTGGAGTTGTACTTTTATTTTTGTCCATACCGGCAGGAAATGCTTTTCCAATACAATTAAATAATCTTACCTGGCAATTACTTCTATTCGCTTACATCTTTGCTGCTTCTGTAACTCCGGTTTGGATTTTACTGCAGCCGAGAGATTATCTGAATTCTTTTTTCTTATATGCATTAATGATTTTAGGATTTGTAGGAATTTTCTTCGCCGCTCCATCAATTAATATTCCTGCGTTCAGCACTTTTTCGTTAGATAAAGTCGGATACCTATTCCCTGCTTTATTTGTAACTGTTGCTTGCGGTGCAATAAGCGGATTTCATTCACTCGTTGCAAGTGGAACGACAGCAAAACAACTAAATAAAGAGACTGATGGACGAGTAGTTGGTTATGGCGGAATGCTGATTGAAGGATTGCTTGCAGTGTTATCACTTGTTGCAGTTGCATCAATGGTTAATAAGGAATTTTTAGATATACTGGTAAACAAAGGACCCGTTCCTGCATTTTCACTTGGAGTAGCGAGATTTATAAATGCAATTCCGGTATTAAATATTTCCATACCATTAGCACAAACTTTCACAGCACTCGCTGTATCAGCTTTTGCACTTACATCTTTAGACACTGCAACACGGTTAGCAAGATTTATGTTCCAGGAATATTTTGAAACAAAAGATCAGCCCGAAAAAAAATCAGTACTACAAAACAGATTTGTTGCAACAGCAATAACCGTTGTATTCGGTGCTGCACTAACTTTCAGCGGACAAACAATGTCTATCTGGCCTGTATTTGGAAGTGCAAATCAATTACTTGCTGCTCTTTCACTGCTCGCTTTAACTGTTTGGATTGCAAATCTTAAAAAAGGATACTTGTTCGTACTGGTACCAATGATATTTATGTTCGCCGTTACACTCACCGCACTTGGGACATTGATTTATCAGAATTTTATAATTAATAATTATTCGCTTGCAATTATATCAGTTCTTCTGTTTGCTCTATCGATTATGCTTGGAGTTAGAGCTTATGGTGTTCTAATTAACGGTAAACAATTATCTGAAATTAAAATTGATTAAAAGGAAATTTAAATGCGTGATAAAGTATTA
>DASVGS010000216.1:0-2418 GCA_036379435.1 Ignavibacteriaceae bacterium | reverse complement strand
ATTCCTGATCCGAATGAAAATTCCAGTTTTCCTAAAGCAGCCCGGGCAGCCGGTATTGAGTACAATGATATGATAAACACAGTTTTAGCATCAGCAGTTAAGAGATATAATCTTTTATGAAAACTGAAGCTAAAATATTGATCTGTTACAATTCACCAGTTAGCGTGTTTTCAATCTATAACGGAAAACCTGCAGATGAATCTTCTGATAGTAAAGATTTATCTGAACATTCTTTTGCTTCTAATATGGTTGAGATTGAAAATCATCTTAAAACATTTTTTACTGATGTAAAATCTTTGGCAATAGATAAAAATGTTAATCGCACGATTGACGAGATTACTAAATACAACCCTGATGCTATACTAAATTTTGTTGAATCAGTTGAGGGAATAACCTATTACGAATATTGTATCGCAGGATTATATGAACTGCTTGGTTATCAATACACCGGAAATGTTCCTCAGACGCTGGGGAATTGTTTGGACAAAAAAAGAGCTAAAGAGATTTTATATTCAAACGGTATTAAAACACCCCGAGCAATTACGCTTTCTCCGGGAGAAAAATTTACACAGATAGATGTCAATCTTACTTATCCCGTTATATTAAAATTGATTGATGAAGATGCCAGTATTGGTATTTCAGAAAATTCTGTGGTAAATAGTTACAGGGAGTTAAGAAAACATTTTAAATTTTTAACCGGGACATATAATAAAAGCCTTATAGTTGAGGAGTACATTGTTGGCAGAGAATTAAATTGTGCTGTACTTGGAGATAAACCACTGCCTATTTCTGAAATAGATTTTACAGGATTACCTGAAGGCTTGCCAAAAATTGTTACTTATGATGGTAAATGGATTGAGGGAAGTACATATTATAACCATACTAAACCTGTTTGTCCTGCAAAAATTGATTCTGAAATTAAATATAAGGTTGAAGATCTTGCAGTACGCGCATATAATGTTTTGGGTTGCAGAGATTATGCCAGAGTTGATGTACGTCTTTCCGAAGATGGTGTACCTTACGTAATTGAAATAAATCCTAATCCTGATGTATCAAGCGATTCCGGTTTTGCAAGAGCAGCTGCTGCATCAGGTAAAAATTATAGCGAACTTTTATTTGCCATAACTAGTTTTGCATTACAGCGAAAGTACGATGATTCGAAGAATAAAGCCGTCTGACGAAATAGAAATTGAAAATATGCTGATGAGGATTCCAAACTTTAATGAGGAAGAAATTAAAGTTGCAATGGAACTTGTGAATATTTCGGTTATGAATCCGGATCAGACAGATTATCACTTGTATGTTTACGAATATGATGGCAAGATTATTGGATATCATTGTACAGGTAAACGTCCTTTAACAGATGGTGTTTACGATTTATACTGGATTGCTTCCGATCCTGCAACCTCAGGCAAAGGAATCGGGAAACAGCTTTTAGAACATGCTGAAGAGTTTGTAAGAAGTAATAACGGCAGATGGCTGCTGGCAGAAACTTCTTCAAAAGAAAGTTATGCTTCCACGCAAAACTTTTATCTTAGAAATAAGTATACAATTATTTCAGAGATAAGAGATTTCTACTCAGTAGGTGACGACCTGCTGGTATTTGGAAAGTATTTCAACAATAAGAATCACTGAGGAAACATTATGGAACTTTGGCAGCAAATGGTACGCGACAGTGTGCACACTGTTGATCAGCTTGTTGAAAAATTCGGGATCGACCGTAAAGTAGCGGAAGAACTTGATGAATTTTTTCAGGCACGTATCAATCCATACTATTTAAGCTTAATTCGCCATCCCGGAGATCCCATCTGGCGTCAATGTGTTCCGGATAAAGCTGAGCTGGAAGATTTTGATGCAGCAGAAGATCCACTGATGGAAGATGCAATGAGTCCTGTACCTAACATTACTCATCGTTATCCTGATCGTGCATTGTTTCTTGTTACAAGCCAATGCGGATTATACTGCCGCTTTTGTACAAGAAAAAGAAAAGTCGGCGATTATGAAAAGATATCGATGAAGGGACTTGAAAGTGCATTTCAATATCTTGAAGAACACACCGAAATACGTGATGTGATTCTTTCCGGTGGAGATCCTTTAATGTTAACGGATGCAATGCTTGAAAAAATTCTTCAGCGAATTAGAGCGATCCCTCATATCGAAATAATCAGGCTTGGATCTAAAATGCCGTGCGTACTTCCTCATCGTATAACAACAAAGCTTGTTAATATGTTAAAGAAGTATCACCCGATTTATTGCAACACACATTTTAATCATCCATGGGAAATTACTCCCGAAAGTTCTAAGGCTTGCCAGATGATGGCTGATGCAGGAATACCAATGGGCAACCAGATGGTTATTATGAAAGGTGTAAATGATGATCCCGCGGTTGTAAAAGAATTAATGCAAAAACTTCTTAAG
>DASVGS010000215.1:0-5146 GCA_036379435.1 Ignavibacteriaceae bacterium | reverse complement strand
CACATTATTAAAAGAATTTTTACAGCGGCAAAAAGAAACAACTGTACGTCCTTCAGATCATCTTGAAATTGATTTAGCACTTGATTCACTTGACAAGATTAACCTGGGTGTTTACCTTGAAACAAATTTTGGAATTAAACTGACTGAAACTGAACTGGTTGCTTTTCCAAACATTGTTAAACTTGCAGAAAATGTAAGAGATAAGAAAACAAAACTTAGCGTTGAAGCTATTGATTGGGGTAAAATTTTCAAACAGCAGCTTGATCTTGAATTACCTGAAAGCTGGTTTACACATAATTTGATGAAAAATTTTGCAAAGGTTTTTCTTAAACTTTATTTCAGATTAAAAGGGGAAGGACTTGAAAATATTCCTGAGGCTCCTTTTATAATTGCTCCTAATCATCAAAGTTTTTTTGATGGTTTATTTGTTGCAGTCTTTCTAAAAAATAAGTTGATGAAACAGACATATTTTTATGCTAAAGAAAAACACATAAAGAATAAAATTGTAAAATTTATTGCTGCAAAAAATAATGTTATTGTAATGGATTTAAGCGATCTGAAAACATCTTTGCAAAAAATGGCAGAAGTACTTAAACGCGGAAAAAATATAATTATATTTCCCGAGGGTACCCGCACACAATCTGGCAAGATCGGTGATTTTAAAAAAACTTTTGCAATTCTAAGCCGGGAGTTAAATGTTCCTATTGTGCCGGTAGCAATAAATGGAGCATATGATGCACTTCCGCGAGGGACACATTTTCCTAAACCATGGACTAAAATTAATATAAAATTTTTAGACCCTGTTTTGCCTGAAAATCATTCTTATGATTCATTAAAAGATATTGTGCAAAGTAAAGTTTCTGAACAGTTGAATAAATAATTTTGCTTGTCATTCCAGCGAAAGCGGGAATCTACATAGTCTTGAATAACACAGATTCCCGTTTTCACGGGAATGACAGGAATTATCTACTAAATTGAATCTAATTTATTAGTTTATGAAAAAAATAGGTTTAATACTTATACTAATTATTGTACTGCCTATTGCATTTTTATTAATTAATGAACTTGGCAAACTTAGCGAGAACGAAAAAGTACTCGAACAGATCTACAACAACCAGCTGCAGGCAATTCTTTTTTCAGTAAATCAATATTCTGAAGATGTAGTACGAACCACGGCAAACGATATCGTTGCAGATATTGAATCCAGTCCGGATGAAAAAACAATAGATGAAAATTTTAATAAGCTGATTAATCAAAATCAAAAATTTACCATGCTTTTTGTAACCGACAGCAGCACTTCAAATAATATCAGGTTTTATTTTAGAAAAAACGAGATCTCAAATAATCCCGATTCATTGAGATATTTTTTTAGAAATATTCTAATCCAAAATGATACTCTTATAAACAGACTTTATAGTTATCGTGAACAGGGATACAGAAAAATTGAACCAATTGCTCTTCCAAATTCAACTGATCAATCATTACTATTGTTCACAGGAAGTATTAAAAATTCTAAAATTATTTATGGAGCAGTAATTAATCCGAAAGATTTTATTGCACAAATATTATCTGCAAGATTACAGGAAGTTGCAAAGGATGAATTTGTAATTTCGGTGATCAATCCCAAAACCGGATATCAATATAACTCCACAAAAGATTTTGATAAAAGACCGGTTCAAGCTCAAAAAGCATTATGGATTTTTCCGGACTATAATCTTGGGATCTCTTTAGTCGGGCAATCGGTTCAGGATTTAGTTAAAGATCGCGCGATGAATAATTTAATTTTGATCGGAATTTTACTGCTCGTGCTTGCTGCAGCAGTGTGGTTTGTTTACAGCGCTGTTAAAAAGGAGTTGGAGTTAGCTCAGGCAAAGGCTGATTTTGTTTCAAATGTTTCTCATGAACTGCGTACACCGCTGGCATTAATAAGTATGTTTGCAGAAACTCTTGAAATGGATCGTGTTAAAACTGAAGAGAAGAAAAAAGAATACTATACGATAATTAGTAAAGAATCGAACCGATTAGGCAGAATTGTAAACACAATTTTAAACTTTTCTAAAATGGAGGCAGGTAAAAGAAAGTTTAATTTTCAGCAAGAAGATTTGAATGAAATTATAATTCAGGTTTATCAAAACTATAATTATCATTTGTACAATAAGGGATTTGATTTTGATTACGAACCGGGAATTGATATCCCGAAAGTAATGATCGATCGCGAAGCAATCTCTGAAGCAATTGTGAATCTTTTGGATAATGCTGTTAAGTATAGTGGTGAAATTAAATTTATTAAAATGGTAATTTGTAATGAAACCGATTATGTTTCAATTGAAGTTTCAGATAAAGGCATTGGAATTTCTGAAGAAGATCAGAAAAAAGTATTTGATAAATTTTATCGCGTTTCGTCCGGACTCGTTCACACAACAAAAGGAACAGGACTTGGTCTTTCGCTGGTAAAGCAAATTATGGATGCACATCACGGAAAAATTATTCTTAAAAGTAAATTGGGTGAGGGCAGCAGCTTTAAATTATTATTTCCTAAAAATTCTCAATTAAAAAACGGAGAAAAAAATGTCTAAAATTTTGGTTGTTGATGATGAACAAAATATGAGAACCGGATTAAAAGATAATTTGGAATTTGAAGGTTATGAGGTTGAAACTGCAAATGATGGAGAACAAGGACTAAAAAAAATTCTTGAGAATAGTTACAGCTTAATTATTCTTGATGTAATGATGCCTAAAAAATCAGGTTTTGATGTTTGTAAAGAAGTACGTAAAACCGGAATAACAACACCCATAATATTACTTACAGCAAAAGGCGAAGAAATTGATAAGGTTGTTGGTTTAGAAATTGGTGCTGATGATTATGTTACAAAACCGTTTAGTTTACGTGAATTACTTGCACGTGTTAAAGCAATCTTACGCAGAGGTGATAATATTGTAATGAATGAGCCGGAACGTGAAATTAAAATTGGAAAGCTTGAAATAAATTTTAACGGGTACAAAGCAACAGAAAAGAATAAAGATATTCAAATGTCTCACAAAGAATTTGAAATCCTTCACTTTTTATGGAAACATCGTAACTCAACTGTAAGCCGTGATGATTTGCTTTCAGAAATTTGGGGTTATGATGAAAATCCCACAACGAGAACAGTAGATAATTTTATTTTAAAATTGCGTCAAAAAGTAGAAATAGATTCTAATCATCCAAAGATAATTTTAACTGTGCATGGTGTTGGATATAAGTTAGTAATTTAAATTTTTATAAATCTGACTTGGTATAAATTTCAAATCAAATTATTTATGAACCGCTGGCTGCTTCATTTAATATTTCCATCCATAATATTAATACTCTTTTTTGCTAATGCATTTACTCCTGTAGAAGTTTTAGGATGTTTTACAAGAGGTTTGGTAGCGCTGATTATTACTTTAATAAGTGGAATACTTGCATTAGTCTCAATTATTATTGGAATAAAAAGAAGATCTGCAAATGATAAAAATTCTTATTGGTGGGTAATAACCACTATCATATTAACAATTCCTGTTATTGCTCTTATCATTCTGGCTTAATACTCATCATCAGTAAAATCTAAACAAGTTTTATCTGATTAAAGAGGTTAACTCATGACATTTCTTTACAACTCTTTACTTTAAGATGACACGGCTTACAATTCCTTAAAGTACGTTTGTACCAGAAACTTAAATGTATTTATTATTTTTTAGGAGGTACAAAATGAAAACAGCATTATTACACAAAGCAGAAAAAGTATATTTTATTTTAGTTGCAGTACTTTTCTTTTTATTAGTATCCAATTCTTTTGGACAAAATCAGAAGATCGCTGATTTATCAAAGCATAAATATGCTTTACAAAATTTGATTATGGGCATACAATCTGGAAATGATGGAGTAAGAGAAAGTTCTATTTATTTTGCAGGACAATATAGATTCATTGATACGGAAGATGCATTAATCAAACAGCTTAAAGTTGAAAGAAGATCTGATATTAAAATATTGATTGGTTTAGCTTTGTTTAGAATGAATAGTGAGAAAGGAATGAATGAATTACAACAGGCAGCATTAAGAGATAAAGATCAACATGTTAAAAATATGAGTCAGGCTATTTATAATGAATATCTTGTTATAAATTCTCACAAAACCGCAGCAGCTGAATAAAGAGAAATTGTATGAAGATTGTTCTTTTAATACTGAGCTTGTTGAAAATTGAATTATATGCAATATATAAACACAGCTTTTTAACAAGCTCAGAAAAATATAAGCTTTAAAAACTTATTTAATATTTTTTGAAACCTCTTCAACTTGTTTCCAGACTCTTAACAAATTTCCACCAAGAATTTTCTGTATATCGTTATCGGAATATCCACGCTTTAATAATTCAAATACAAGATTTGGATACATTGATACATCTTCCAATCCAACCGGAAGCAAACCGCCGGTTCCATCAAAATCGGATCCAATACCAACATAATCGATACCAACTAAATTTTTTATATGATCGATATGGTTAGCAACATCCTGTACTGTAGCAGCGGACAGCGGATTCTCTCTCCAGTAATTTGATTCGTATTGCCAGGCTGAATCCGTACCTGATTTGATATTATTATCTTTAAGATATTTCTTAATTCTTTCTTCGCCGTTTGTGTATTGTTGATATATATCATTTCGTAAAAAAAAGCTGGCAAATGCAACTTGAATCACTCCACCATGTTGAGAAAGTGCTTTTATCATTTCATCGCTCATATTTCTTTCATAACCGGGAGTAAAAAATCTGCAGCATGAATGTGAAGCAATAACAGGAGCTTTACTCAATCTTATCACATCGTAAAAAGTGCTGTCGCTAACGTGTGAAATATCAACCATCATTCCCAAACGATTCATTTCTTTAACAACCTCTTCACCAAACGGACTAAGTCCATTCCATTTCCGCTCCGGGTCATTTGCAGAATCACAAATGTGGTTCCATTTATAATGTGCAAGAGTGATGTAACGGACCCCATCGTTATAAAATTCTACCAGATTATTTATATCATTCTCAATGGGAGATCCATTTTCCATTCCCATAGTTAACAGGATTTTATTATGGGTTAAATTTTCGTTTATCTCTGAAGTTGAATTGATGAACACAAATTT
>DASVGS010000214.1:0-4238 GCA_036379435.1 Ignavibacteriaceae bacterium | reverse complement strand
TTTACTCAATGGTTGGGGTAAGTAAATTCTATAATAACAAACCAGTACTAAAAGATATTTACCTATCGTACTTCTATGGTGCAAAGATTGGCGTTATCGGTTTAAATGGATCAGGTAAATCATCACTGTTAAAAATTCTTGCAGGAGTTGATAAGAACATAAACGGTGAAACTGTTATCTCTCCCGGTTTTACAATCGGATATCTTGAGCAGGAGCCTCAGCTTGATGATAACAAAACAGTAAAAGAAATTGTGCAGGAAGGTGTTCAGCAGGTTGTAGATCTTCTAAAAAATTATGATGAAATAAATGCAAAGTTTGCAGAACCGATGGATGATGATGAAATGACAAAGCTGTTGGAAAGACAAGGAGAAGTTCAGGAAAAACTTGAAGCAATGGGCGGCTGGGATCTTGATGCACGACTTGAAATGGCAATGGATGCTTTGCGCTGTCCGCCATCGGATACTTTGTGCAAAGTTCTTTCGGGCGGCGAGCGAAGACGCGTTGCACTTTGCAGGTTGCTTCTTCAAAAACCGGATATACTTTTGCTCGATGAACCAACAAACCATCTTGATGCAGAAACTGTTGCGTGGTTAGAGCATCATCTGCAGAAGTATGAAGGAACAGTAATAGCAGTTACACACGATAGATATTTTCTTGATAATGTTGCCGGCTGGATACTTGAACTTGATCGCGGCGAAGGAATTCCGTGGAAAGGAAACTACTCATCGTGGCTTGAGCAGAAGCAGGAAAGACTGCGCGTTGAAGAAAAACGCGAGAGCGACAGACAAAAAACTTTACAACGCGAACTTGAATGGATAAGAATGAGTCCAAAAGCGCGTCACGCAAAATCCCAGGCAAGAATTACATCGTATGAAAATCTTCTTAAGGAAGAAAAAGAAAAAGGACAAAAAGATCTTGAGCTTTATATTCCTGTTGCAGAACGACTTGGTGATATTGTAATTGAAACAGAAAATCTTAACAAAGCCTACGGTGATAATATATTAATTGATGATCTTACGTTTTCAATTCCGCCGGGAGCAGTGGTTGGAATTATTGGTCCTAACGGTGCAGGTAAAACAACTTTGTTCAGGATGATTACAGGACAAGAAAAACCTGATAACGGAAATATTAAAATCGGGTCAACAGTTAAGCTTTCTTATGTTGATCAATCGAGAGATGCATTGAATCCGGATAAAAGTATCTGGGAATTAATTTCAAACGGTGAAGATACAATTATGCTCGGCAACAGGCAGGTAAACTCGCGTGCTTATGTAGCACAGTTTAATTTCTCGGGCGCGGATCAACAGAAAAAAGTAGGCATGCTTTCCGGCGGAGAAAGAAATCGCGTTCACCTTGCAATGATGTTAAAGCAGGGCGCAAATGTTCTTCTGCTTGATGAACCGACAAACGATCTTGATGTAAACACTTTGCGCGCACTTGAAGAAGGAATAGAAAAGTTTGCCGGATGTGTTTTGGTGATAAGTCACGATAGATGGTTTTTGGATAGAATAGCAACACATATTTTAGCATTTGAAGGTGAAAGTAAAGTTGTTTGGTTTGATGGCAACTACTCCGAGTACGAAGAAAAACGTAAAGAAAGATTAGGCATTGAAGCAGATCAGCCGCACAGAATTAAGTACAGGCATTTAACTAGGAGTTAGGTTCTTATTTTGCGTCTTGGCGCCTTTGCGAGAGATGGATTTCTTTCACGCAGAGACGCAAAGCCGCAGAGAAACATATATTCTTCACTTCCTATACTGCTTTATAAACTCCTCAACCTCCGGTAAACCACCTTGATAAATCAGATAACCATTACTTGGTTCACGCTCAGTTATTTCTCCTGCAATTGGAGTAAGCATAATTTCTTTAACTTTTTCAATATCATCTGTTTGTCCAAACGCCCAACCGAGTTTCATATATGCAACTTCAGGCAGCATATTGGCAGCAGGAACAACGCCTAATTCCATCATATCTCTTCCGGTATCATACACATACATCTGCACATAACCCCAAAGAGTTTGTACAGTCATATATACTGCAACACCTTTTTCTTTTGCTCGTTTAAGTGCAGGATAGAGCGGTTTGTTTACGTGCCCAAGTCCGGTACCTGCAATTACAATTCCTTTGTAGCCATTATCAATTAACGAATCTATCATATCGGGTTTCATATTCGGATAATAATAAACTATTGCAACTCTGTCATCAAACACTGCATTTACTTTTACATTGTTATCAGATCTTCTTCGTTTATAATCATCACGTATTGGTGTTATTTTATCTCTGCTTACCGTGGCAATCGGTATATCACCAATGGTTCTAAAAGTTGAACGATAACTGGAGTGCATTTTTCTCACTCGTGTTCCGCGATGAAGTAAACCATATAGATCACTTGTTGGACCAAACATACAAACCATTACTTCTGCAATATCACTTATAGCTGCTGTTGTAACCGAATGTATTAAATTTAACGCGGCATCAGATGAAGGACGATCGCTTGATCGCTGAGAGCCCACCATAACGATTGGTACGGGAGAATTTTGAACCATGAAAGAAAGTATTGCAGCGGTGTGATGCATAGTATCGGTTCCATGTCCTATTACAATTCCCTGCACTCCCTTTTCAATTTCTTTACCAATTGCTTCTGCAAGCCCTATCCATTGCTCGGGACCCATATTCTCACTAAAGACACCATACAACTTTTCTGTTTCAAGATTACAAATGTCTGCAAGCTCTGGAACTGATCCATAAAGTTCACCGGGAGAAAATGCGGGAATAACAGCACCAGTTCTATAATCCAAACGGGAGGCAATTGTTCCGCCTGTGCCCAGCAGTTTTACTCGCGGTTTCTTTGGATCATACGGAAAATCTTTTTCCGGGATTTTATAATGTGCTTCTTTCCTGCCGAATATTTTCACATCTCTAATTTTTTCTGCAGCAATTCCGATGTTATAACCAATTTGCATTTTAAGAACTATATGAAATTCATCCGCAGTTTCAGAACGCGGCAGAATTAAACCTTTAAAACTTCCGTCATCAGTTATAATTTCTACATCGCTCCATATGGGTGTTTTAAATTTCTGCAAAGTGTTAAGTGCAACTCCGCGATAACCTTTATAATCTTCTAAATTCACATTAGTCATCAATTAACTCCTTTCACAAAACCTATTTTATCAGCAACAGCTTTTGCAGAAACTCTTCCACGAAGTTTTTTCATGATTATTCCCATTAATACTTCATTTTTCTTTAGCGGATTTTTAATCTTAATTTTTTCACATTCCGATTTTGCAGTTTCAATAACTTCGTCAACTTCATTTTTACTAACAGGATTTAGAATTACTTCTTCAGTAAATACACCAAGCTCTGCAACATTTTTTAGAACAGATAATAAAGCATCTTTAGGAATTTTATTTTCAGAAAAAGATTTCAGAATCGATCTAAAAATTTCTTCATTCAGCCAAGCACTTTGTATTCCTAACTTTCCTAATCTTTTAGGAAATTGAATTAAAAATACAGCGGTGGTAGTTGGATCAACTTTCCATTCTTTAACTGCTTTGTTAAAAAGTTCTGCATAAGGAGAAATTGAAAGCTCCTCAATAGTATCTTTTGGAATTTCAAGTTTGTTATACCACTCAATCCTTTTCCAAATTTGCTCAGGTAACCATGCTCTTATTTTATTTAATCGTTCAGTTGTTATTTTCTTTGGAGGAAGATCTGTGTCCGGATACATTCTATCTGCACCGGGAAGAATACGCTCAAATCCATTTGTTCCATCACTCATTGCCTGCCGTGTTTCAGATGGAATTCCAATTGTTGCTTCTTTCGCACGAATTATAATTTCGTTCACTGCTGTTTTAACATCATCTTCACTTCCCCAAACAATTACCATCGTATCATTATCAGAAGCATTGGTAAACTTTTTCACTTTTAACCAATCGGATGAAGTAATTGTATCGCTTTTGCTGTCTGAGTGAATAAGGTTTGGAATGTTTGTTAAGCAGGCAATTACTCTAACCCTATCAGAAATTTCTTTGGAGAAATAAGTATCAGTTTGTGTTTGCCAATGTAAAAGATCTTTGTATCCTTTGAGCACAACAACATTTATTTTCATTCCTGAATCGGCGGCATTTTTTAAAGGAGCGTAGTAAACTTTCTTTAACAGTTTTGTGATGTCATAGTATTCAGCTTTAAATGTTTCGGGAGTAATTCCACGTTTTTTTAATTCTTCGCGTAATCTTAAA
>DASVGS010000213.1:0-2300 GCA_036379435.1 Ignavibacteriaceae bacterium | reverse complement strand
GAATATAACCCAGCCAACTTCACTTTTAATCGGTGCAGTAAAACCATTTATGGGTAGTGAATAAATAGAATCTTCAATTTCTTCATCTTTAAGTGAACCCAATGTTATATCAAAAACATTACTTGTAAAATTGGGAAACATTGCAAAGAGTGAATCATAATTACTGTTTGATTCTAATTTGTTGTAAAAATTATAAATGCTAACAGAATCCTTAGCAGTTATAATTTGCGCACTTAGTTTTGATTGTGATTTTCTTATACCATTATTTATATCATCTGCAGATAATAATACTTTATTCTCGACTTCAATTTTAAATAGTGCATCTCTAACAAACATCTCTTCGAGTGGTTTAAAGTTAAACTTAAACTTTTCAGTATTAGCAGTTCCATCTTCTTCTGCATCTAAAGCCCATAACTTTTCAGCAATTAAGGAATAAAGAAAATCATATTTAACTGAATCCGGATCAATGTCTTTGTTGGATGGAATAAATGGTGATAATTCAAATCGTATTTTGAATTCTTCTGATGAGATTTTTTCTTTCCCGATTTGAACTACGGTTGATAACTGATTTTGTGCAAACAAAAATAGACTGTTTAATAATAGCACTGCAATAATTGTATTAAATAATATTCTCATAAATGATATTTAATTTCTTTTAAGGTTCAAAACTATTTTACTCCTAACGCCTTTAAATAATCATCATTTATTTCACAGTTTTTGAATTTTATATTTTCTATTAAATCCGATAGTGCTTTTTTAATGATTGATTTTTCGGGCTTGGCATTTCTTATCTCTTCAAAATTATTTTTTTGTGTTTCGGCATATTTAATAATTTCTTCCCACTCAGATGTTTTCTTAAATTGAACCATACCTTTATCTGAATCCATTTTTTTATAAGGCCAAAAACACCAGCCAATATTATTATTTTCTAACAAAACTCTAAATGAGTCGATCCAGGCATATTCATTTTCACCACTTTCTCCAAGCCACATTGGCACGTTATACTTGTTGGAGAAATCAACATAATCCTGAATTTGTTCTTGTACCGGGGGCATCCAGTATTTATGAAATGTGTACACTAATTTTTTATCAAATGGTTTACCAAACATTTTAAAATTAGTATTCCATTGTGCTCCGCCAATAAAAATTAAATGATTATTATCAACTTCTCTGATTGCAGAAGTAATTTTTTTATACAGTGGTTCAAGCAGTTTATTCAGTTCTTCTTTGTTTTTCAAATAGTGGGGAAGAGGTTCATTTAACAAATCGTATCCAATAACAATTGTTTCATCTTTATAACGCTCTGCAAGTTTTTTCCATAGCGCAATTGTTGTTTGCTGCGCTTGTTGGTCTTCAAATAAAAAAGGATAACTCCAGCTGTCATCAATATTATCGCCTGTTTGACCACCCGGTGCCGCATGCAGATCCAGCACAACATACAGATTTTCTTCTTTACACCAATTGATTACATCATCCAATCTTTTAAATCCTTCTTCAAGCCAGATATCTGGATGATCTTCAACTAAAAAAAGTTTAAAATTAAACGGTACCCGGATATGATTTAATCCTGTGGATTTTATGAATTGAATATCTTCCTTAGTTATATAATTATCCCTGAAAGATTGCCAGAAAATCCGTGCCTCATCTGCACCAATTAATTCTTTAATTGTATTATCAATCAATCGAAATGAATTTACATTATCAAACCTGAACATATAACCCTCAGGATTAAGCCAGTTACCAATATTTATTCCCTTTAATAAAATTGGTTTTCCATCGGGGTTTATAATTTCTTTACCTTTTACAGTTACAAAATTATTTTTCTGCGGAAAAGAAAAAGAAATGATAAAGATTGATATGATAAAAATTAGAGTGAGGTTATTTATTCTTTTCATTTAAGTTACCGCTATTATTTATTTTATCTGACAGACTATTAAATACAAATAATCCTCTGGTTGTACAATGTGGACATTGTCTTTCTTTAATAATTACTGTTTCAACTTTGTGATGTTCACGTCTCTGAAACATATTTTTAATTTTATCGGTTAAATTCATCTGTTGTTTTTATCTAAAGATTGTTCAAGAAACCACTTGTATAGATCTTCGTTATTATAAGTTTCTGTCCACGAATCGTGAGTAGCATCAGGATATATTGTCAGTTTTACATTTGAGTTACATCTTTTTAATGCATCAACCATATCTTCTGCAGCCTTTACAGGAACAACCATATCTTTAGCTCCGTGAAAAACCCAGGTTGGGATATGAGAGATTGAACATGCTTTTGATGTATCTGCCCAGCC
>DASVGS010000212.1:0-3238 GCA_036379435.1 Ignavibacteriaceae bacterium | reverse complement strand
TAAAGTCTTCAAATCTTTTATCTGTATTTTGAAAACCGAATAATCTGTTTAATGAATTGAAGTAAATGTTATCATATCTTCCACTCATTAATAAGAACAATTGATTATTGTACAACTCAAAGTTATTTAAAATATAAAAACCTGAATTACCAATAGTTTCATCAACATAATTTAATAGTTGATCACCTTTTGCACCGGCTATGCTGTTAAACTCTGAGACCGGTCCAGTTTGATAGAACAAATCTCCTCCAACTGTAAAGGTATTTTCTCTTTTAAGGATTGAAGATTTGTTTACATATTTTACGCTTGCACCTAACCCGTAACGATCAAAAATTCTGAAAGAGTTACGTGCTGTTCGTTCAAAATACTTGATAGTTCCATATCCGGTAATTTCAATTTCATTATTTAGATTTTCACCAAACTTTGAATTAAATCTTACGGCAACACGACCTTTTTTAGAAACTCTTCTAAAATCCCAATCAACTTCGCGCTGAGCTGCCTGATAAGGATCAGCATCAAATTCCTCTTTGGTTAATGATCCCGGTAAGCGTATCAAACCGGTAGCAAGATAACCAAGAAACTGTAAATTAGTATTGTCGCCGGGAGTAGTTTCAACAACTGTATTTAAAATGTGCCAGTAATCTTCACTATGAGGTCTGAATCCTTTATAATTATGATAAGTGTAAGTATTTAACAGTCCATAATTTTTTGTTCTGATTCCAACCTTAAATCCGTTTCGTCTCAATCCAGAAGAACCAAAGTCATTAAATTGAGTCGCAAATGATTTTGAGTAATTAATATCGCTGATAAAATTTACTACACCACCGGGAGCATTAGTATAAAGTGATGATGAATTTCCTTTTACTATTTCTATGCTTCCTAGTGAGTTAAAATCAATTGCCTCAATTCTTGTTTGTCCATCCGGTTCTGATTCCGGAATTCCATCCAACAAAATTCTTACGCCTCTTATACCCGTGTTGGACCTGCTACCAAATCCGCGAATAGAGATTCTTACATCATGATTACCATATCGTGACTGCATAAAAACGCCCGGTACAGTGTTTAGCACATCACTAATAGAAACTTTTCTATCATATTTATATTGATTTGGGCTTATCCTGACAACAGAGTAGGGAATATCAATAATTTTTTGATTGGTCCTTGTACCAGTAACTATAACCTCGTCAGTTTCGTACTTAATAGAATCGATTTGATCAATCGGAATTAAGTACAACACTGAATCTTTCTTTTGTGCCATCGATGTAAATGCAAAGATGAACAATAACAAAACAGAAAGAATAATTGTCTTAATTAGATTCATATAATTATCCTTGATTAATTTGGAAAAATCAGAGATAGTATTTGATTAATTTTCTCTGATAGATTGATTAATAAATCTTAAAATTAAACAACTACTCGTGGTGGCGGAGTGGGGATATCTTTAACTGGGGAAATAAATTCCGCTTCTTTTTTAAGAAGAGGCAAATTATTTATATCATCTTCAAATAAATTATAACTAAGGTTCTCAATCTCTTCAGAATAAAATCCGATTAATATTATACGCTGTGCAGAATTGTGTGTTGTATCTTGTTTGCGATTGTTGAATGCGTGGGCAAATAATTCTTCAAGGATATTTTCATCTTTATCATAGTAGCAATTAAAGTAAATAGTGTCATTCAATTCAATTTGATTTTTGACATCATACATTTTCCCGTTAAAACGGAATTCTTTATCTGGTTTTATCCATACAAAATCGTATTTATTATTTTTAAGATCGTTTACGTTGAATGAAATTATGTTTAATTCTTCATCAGCTATTTTATCCTGCAAAATAGATTCACTGACAATTTCTTTTATAATTGTTCTGGCAGGAAAATAGAGTAATAAGTATCCAAATGAATTATAAATAAAAAAAAGTATAAGTGCAGTGAAAATGAATCGGTTTATTTTTTTTGATTTTAGCATACTTAAATAATCAAGTCAATCAAAATTTGTTGGCTAAAAGTAAAAATAAATTAAGCCAAATAAAATAAATCAAAACTGAGGTTAAGTGATAAGGATTAAATTAGCTGCGCTTATTTTGGGTAAAAAATAAATGTGCTCGATAAATTTTACTTCAGCAGCATCATCGGTTTTGTTTGTGTGTATCCATTAACCGTTAAAGTATAAAAATATATACCACTTGAAAGATGATACTTTGCAGCATCAAAAAATATTGAATGTTTACCTTCGCTTACAAAATCATTTAAAACAGTTACGACTTCTTTTCCTGTAACATCAAAAACTTTTAATGAAACATTAGAGCTGTTGGGTAAATTAAAATCAATCGTTGTTGCCGGGTTGAATGGATTGGGATAATTATTGGATAAATAATAATCTGAAATAACCGATTGATATACTTCATTATCAATTGAAGTTGGTATGTCAATAATCTTACTCCATATTTGATAAATACCACTAAAATCATCCATCCAATAGGCGTATAATTTATTTCCGTTTGAAATTAATGAAATATAATCACCCTGATAATTTGAAGAACCACCGGCAATTGATTTAGGTTTAAAGCGATGATCACTGAGTACTTTATCGGTCCAGTTATCGCCTCCATCGGTAGAAGTTGAAATAAAAACTTCTGCTGAATCTGAAGTTGTATTTCTATCATCGTAATAAATAATGTGTATGGCGCCGGAATTATCAACATCTATAGCAGGGAAGTATTGAATTTTTCCATTGTTTACCGGATCCTGATTAACTCTGATGCCACTTGACCAACTCTGTCCAGAATCCGTTGATCGATGCAAAATAATATCAGGATCGGACCCGGCAGGCGATAAATTTTTATCAGTTGTTACAATGTAGAGCCAGCCGTTTCTTGGTCCACTGCTTTTATCAATTGCCATTCTCGGTAAACCATTTACTCTTATGCTGCCTTTTTCAGGAAGAGTCCCAATTATACCATTAGCATCAAAAATATTGTTAGTAATTTGCCAGTTGATACCACCATCAGTTGAAGATGCGAAACTAATATAATCTTCAAAAAAAGGTGGTTGTGGTGTTACTGATGCCCAGCAAATAAAAATTTTTCCATCCTCATTAATCACCAAACTTGGACCAACGCATCGGGCAGGTGGATTTGGATTTATTGCAACAGGTGTAGTCCAGCTGTCAGCAAAATTATCTGAGCGAGAAATAAATATTGGATAAGGTGATATGAGTTTAACAAGTGCAGTATATATTC
>DASVGS010000211.1:0-2652 GCA_036379435.1 Ignavibacteriaceae bacterium | reverse complement strand
ATAAAATCTATGCTGCATCGGTCGCAATTGCAGATTGATTTACATTCTTTCAGGAGCTGATACACCTAAAATTGATAGTCCGTTTTTTAATACAATTTTTGTTGCAACGGCAAGAGCCAAACGTGCTTCGGCAAGATTTCTTTCAGTCCCAAGTATCCTGCAAAATCTATGAAATCTATGATAAGCAGCTGCCAATTCCTCAAGATAATTACACAACAAATGAGCCTCAAAATTTTCAGCACAGAATAAAACTTTCTCTTTAAAATTGTTCAAGGTTTTCAATAAATTCTGTTCGTGTTCATTTGTAAGTAAAGATAAATTGTCAACAGATGGTTCAAGATCTTCCCGTTTAACTTCGCGCATAATCGAGCTTATTCTTGCATGAGCATACTGAAGATAAAAAACCGGATTTTCATCGGAGTGCTTTTTAGCGAGATCAAGATCAAAAACCATATGTGAGGTAATGTTACGCATATTAAAGAAATATCTTACAACATCTATGCCCACTTCATCTGTCAATTCATCCAGAGTGATAAAATTTGCTTTTCGCGTGGACATTTTTACAACTTCTCCACCTTCCATAATTGTAACAAATTGATGAATCAATACTTTTACTTTTGATGAATCATATCCGAGCGCTTTAATTCCAGCCATAACATCAGGATAAGTTGCGTTGTGATCTGATCCGAATAAATCAACTAACAAATCGTATCCACGTTTAATTTTTTCTATATGATAAGCAATATCGGGTAGTCTGTAAGTCGGTTCACCGGTATTTTTAACAATCACTTTATCTTCAGCTTGTCCTAATTCTGAAAGTTTTAGCCAAACAGCACTACCCTTTTCATAGCTAAGATTTTTTTCTTTGTAAGCTTTTATCAGATCAGAAATTTTACCTCCCTCGTACAAAGAGTTTTCATTAAAAAATATTTTATGATGAACGCCAAGATTATCAAGTGTTATTTTAATGTCGTTAAAAATCTCCCTCTCTGCAGTTTCTTTGAATATACCTTCTGCATCTCCATCTTTAATTTTATCACCAAACTGTTAAAATAATGATTTTGCAATATCTTTTATATACTCGCCCTGGTAATAATCAGAAGGAAATTCTATTTTTTCACCCATCAATTCAAGATATCTCAATCGAACTGAATCACCGAGCACCCGCATCTGTCTGCCGGCATTGTTAAAATAGTACTCACGATCAACTTTATAGCCAATCCATTCAAGCAGATTTGCTACAGTATCGCCAATAACGGCTCCTCTTCCGTGTCCAACAGTTAATGGTCCGGTCGGATTTGCTGAAACAAATTCTACATTAGCTTTTTTACCAACGTATTTGTTAGATCTTCCAAAATTTTCTTGTTCTGATAAAATCTCTTTAACAATTTGTGCAGTTGCATTTTCCGTAAAGAAAAAATTTATAAAACCTGGTCCGGCAATTTCAGTTTTTTTAATTATGGAGTTATCAAGTTCAAGTGTATCAATAATTTCCTGTGCAATAATACGCGGACTTTTATTCAGCTTTTTTGTTAGCAGCATTGCTGCATTTGAGGATAAATCACCGTGCTCAACAGTTTTGGGAATATCGAAGGAAATTAGAATTTCTTTTAGTTGCGGAATTTTATTTTCAGCTTTTTTAAATGCGGCGTAGAGGTATTCTTTCAAATTACATCAGTTTAAGTTTAATGAAAATTTATTTTGTTGATTTTTTTTTGACAGTTTTTACTTTAGAAGTAGCGCTTTTAGTTGTTTCTTTACTTTTTACCTGGGCAGCTTTCTTTCTTAATTCAGGATCTTCAACTTCAATTGATGGAGCATCTCCCCAAAGTTTTTCAATATTATAAAATTCCCTTGCCTCTTTTTTAAAGATATGAACTACAACATCAATATAATCTAACAGTACCCAGGTTAAAGCCATGTATCCTTCTTTATGCCAGCATTTAATTCCTTCATCCTTTAAACTCTTATCTATTTCATCAGCAATAGCTTTAACTTGCGTGTCAGAGTCTGCAGAACAAATCACAAAAAAATCTGAAAAATTAGCCAGCTCTCTTAAATCAAGAATTTTAACATCGTACCCTTTTTTATTAAAAATAAGATCAGCAATTTTTTCTGCAAATATTTTTGAATCCAATACTAACTCCCGCTTTTATTAAAATAGTTTTTATAGTCTTTACCAATTACAATTGTAAGATCCAGAAAGTAGTTTTTATTTTTTTCTGTGATAATAAATCTTTTATCAAGATTTAGTGAATCTGCAACACGATTAGCTGTTTCAATCTTACCAAGCCTATCAATTAAAAAAGTGTTTACAATATCAAAAGAACTATAATTGCCTGTCTTTACAACATCAATTCCTTTTGATCTTAGTATATCAGTTAATCCATCTCCTACACCGGCAACACCGCAACCATTTAATACTTCTACCTGAATTAATTGTTGAACATTTTGCGGTTTTTTATTTTCTATGTTATCGGTTTGGATAATACCAATTTTGCTTAATGTAGAATAAATCAAAAAAGAAGCAAAGAAAACTAATATTACTGATGCAATAATAAAGAAAAGGTTTGTATTTTTTTCAGTTTTAATATTTGATAAGCTGTAATCTTCCGGAGTTCCTTTTTCCTTCAACATAATTCCTGATTATTA
>DASVGS010000210.1:0-2700 GCA_036379435.1 Ignavibacteriaceae bacterium | reverse complement strand
ATGATTACCCCATAGCAGCATACCATAATTTGATAACACAATTTCTTCATTGTTAGCGGCAAAGTGCTCAAGTATTACATAAGCGCTTGAATCAACATTCCATATTTGATTCGCCATTCTTTTAAGGATGTTTATCCTGCTCTGATCGTAAGCACTCCATACATTTACATCTGTTGTATAAACCTGAGTAAATCCTTTTGAAAGATCAAACCGGAATCCATCAAATTTAAACTTAGTCAACCAGTACTCATTTACTCTATCTACAAAATATTTTGTTGCTGTGCTTTCATGATTAAAATCGTTAAATACATTAAACGGATGTCTTGCTGTTGGATTTAAATATGGATTATTTGGTGCCGGACGATGGTTGTTATTATCCCACCATAGCATTGCAAGAGGAGAAAGGTTATCTGCCTGATTTAAAACCATATCAAGTATAACTGCAATTCCGTTTTGATGACAAATATCAATAAACTCTTTTAGCTTGTTTGCTGTTCCATAATATTTATCAACAGCGGTATGATATATTGGATTATAGCCCCAGCTTAAATTGCCGCTGAATTCCATTACCGGCATTAGTTCAATTGCATTTATGTCAAGTGATTTTAAATATGATAATGTATCAATTAAAAACTGATAATTCTTTTGAGAAGAAAAATCTCTTACTAACAATTCATATATAACTAATTTTTCTTTTGATGGTCTTTGATAATTTACTGCCTGCCATTGATACTCCGGCTGCTCAGTTTGAATAATACTAACTATGCTTTCAGTTTTACCGTATGGATATGGTTTTAATCCCGGATAAGTTATTGGAGATATATATTGATCATTCCATGGATCAAGAATTTTTTCTGAGTACGGATCGCCTGTTCTTATCTTTCCATCTACAAAATATTGAAATGCATATTCTGTTGCCGGATTAAGAGTTAAATCAATCCACCATATTACACTATCTGCACTAACAGAATCCCGGTTCATAAAATAATTTGTCTGTACTTTCCAATCATTAAAATCACCAAGCAGGTAAATAAAATCTTTATGCGGTGCAAAAAGTGCAACTGTTGCAGTTGTGGAACTTGTATAGTTTAAACCCGGCCGCATTCCATTTGGCAATGGCAAATTATTAACTACAGGATTTGAAAATAACATAAATAATGTTGAATCTATGCTGCCTGCTGTATCAACACCCACAATTTTTATATTGTGTGCACCAACAGAATAGTTATCATAAACAAAATTATAACTTAAACTATCTGTGTTTGTTTGAGCAACCTGATTACCATCTACAGAAAGTGTAAGATTTGATATTTTAGTACCAAGCTCCACCGCTTTTACAATAATGGGAATTGTTTCACCAGCTTTTATAAATGCGGGTGAGCGCTGCGGATCTATAAATTGTACTGACACTTCCGGATTTTGTACAACCAATGTAAGACCCGGTTCGTATAGATCAATAAATATATCAGGATTGGTTTGTTTGGTTCCATCTGCACTTCTAAAAACCATTGAAAGCTGAAGTATTTTTTCTGATGAATTTGTTATTGAATAAAAAGCTCTTGGATAACCAATTGTTAGCTTGTAATGGTTTGCATCAATTCTGGTTAATGCAGGCTGAGTTGTATTGTTTCCCCAGTTTCCAATAACGTGCTGCCATTGCCCCAGATTTGTTGTAACTCCGGTATGAGCATAAACAGTTCCCGTATAATTTAAAAGTGCGGTGGCACCCGGTTGGGTTGCATCAAAAAAAACAACAATGCTATCGTACTGTGTTGCAAACTCAGGTTGGGTAGTAACAATCTGCCCAAACGATCCTGAAAAAAATACAAGTGTTAAAATCAAAATTATGTATAAATGTTTCATATTTTATTCTTTGTTTCCTGTTAATTGAACAATAATTACACGGCTTCTGGCTCTGTTATCAAAATCGATAAAAACAATCTGCTGCCACGTTCCCAAAATTAACGATTTATCTTTAAAAGGCACTGTAAAAGATGCGCCCTGTAATGATGCACGAACATGTGAATGCCCGTTTCCATCGTGCCAGGTATTATCGTGATGATAAATCTGATCCTTCGGGATTATTTTTTCAAAAAATTTTGGATAATCCATCAACAGCCCGGGTTCAAATTCAATTGTTGTAATACCCGCTGTTGAGCCTGGTACAAATATCAGTGCACTTCCTTCAACAAAATTATTTTCTTTAATCACATCCAGCACTTTGTTTGTGATATCTATAATCTCATTTTCTCCCCTGCTCTTTAACGAAATTGTATGAGTTTCAACTGTAAAATTCATAGTCTTATTAATCTCCATCTTAAGTTGTGATGCAGAAAATAATTTGTACAATTGCGACAATCAAGGGAATAATGAGATGTATTGAATTAGGCGTAATTTAGATGCGGTATTTGATTGCTTTTACAGATTCTTATCTGCTTGATGCTGCAAACTTTCCATTTAAACTCGCTCCCTATCCATTTGATGTTGCAGACTATCCATTTGATGTTGCAGGATATCCATTTATACTTGCTTCCTATCCATTTGATGTCGCAGACTATCCTTTTAAACTCGCTTCCTATCCATTTGATGTTGCAAACTATCCAATTTTCTTAGATTGTTAACAGTCGAAGATCCCTATTACAACATGAGACCTATCAAGATTTTGACAAAACCAAAGTTGACTAACGAAGGAGAATCATC
>DASVGS010000209.1:0-8672 GCA_036379435.1 Ignavibacteriaceae bacterium | reverse complement strand
TGTACTCTACACGTGCAGGATGTGTTCTCTTATTCTTTGTTGTAGAATATCTGTAACCTGTACCAGCAGTGCTTTCCAAAACTATAATTTGTCTTATATTGCTTTTTGCCATTTCTTTTCCTTGAAACTATTCAAACCTTTTCTATTGAGCTGACGACCGGGATTGAACCGGTGACCTCATCCTTACCAAGGATGTGCTCTACCAACTGAGCTACGTCAGCGGAGTGTAATAACAAATAATATTAAGAACCAGAATGATTACTTATCTTCGTCATCTTGAGCGGGAGACGGGATTCGAACCCGCGACCAACAGCTTGGAAGGCTGTGACTCTAGCCAACTGAGTTACTCCCGCATATTTGAAATAAAAAGTCTTAAGAACAAAAAAGTTTCCTAAAGAAACTTATTAAAATTTACTTGTGGGCGGCGAGGGATTCGAACCCCCAAAGGCGCATGCCAACGGATTTACAGTCCGCCCCGGCTCTCCAACTCCGGCGTCCGCCCAGAATAATGCTAAAATAAAAGCGAGCGACAAATATATTTTTATTCAATCAAAAATGCAAATAAGTTGTCTCGCTTATATACATTCAATAATTGTATCTTAAAAAATTGGAAGTTTTTACCGATAACAGGATTTAATGAAAAATGATTAGTGAGTTAGAAACTGTAAAAAAACAATAAAGTATTTCTTAATGTTTCCACAATTCCCTATCTAAACTTCTATATTGAATGGCCTCACTTATATGCTGAGGAAGTATATTTTTTGAGTTTTCCAAATCGGCAATAGTTCTACTAACTTTTAGTATTCTATCATAAGCTCTTGCAGATAATCCTAACTTTGTCATAGCCATTTTTAATAACTCTTCGCCTTGCTCATCTAATTTGCAATAAGTCCTTACTTCTTTAGCTCCCATATCTCCATTATTAAAAACATTTTTATGCTCTTTAAATCTAATTAATTGCACTTTTCGGGCATCTAATACTCGGTTTCTAATTTCTTCAGATTTTTCACCAGATGTTTTTGAAGAAAGTTCTTTGTACTTGACCGCAGGCACTTCTATATGGATGTCTATTCTGTCTAATAATGGTCCGGAAATTTTTGCCATATATCTCTGAATCTGCGGTGGTGCACAAGTACATTCCTTATTTGGATCCGTATAAAATCCACAAGGACAAGGATTCATTGCAGCAGCAAGCATAAAATTAGCAGGAAATTCAAGAGATAGTTTTGATCTACTAACTGTAACTTTTGAATCTTCAAGCGGTTGACGTAATACTTCAAGAACATTTTTTTTGAATTCTGGCAACTCATCAAGAAATAAAACTCCAAAATGTGCAAATGATACTTCCCCGGGCTTTGGAAAAGAACCGCCTCCTACTAAGGCCGCATCTGAAACTGTATGGTGTGGACTCCTAAATGGTCTTTCTGTGATTATTGCTTTATGCTTAGGAAGTATTCCGGCAATAGAATGGATTTTTGTTGTTTCTAATGCCTCATCAAAAGTTAGCGGAGGCAATATTGATGGTAGTCTCTTTGCAAGCATCGTTTTACCGGAACCGGGAGGTCCGATCATAAGAATATTGTGTGCACCCGCGGCAGCAACCTCTAATGCTCGCTTAACGTTTTCCTGTCCCTTTACATCAGAAAAATCCAAATGATAAGAATTAATAGAGGAAAACAAATCATCTTTATCTGTAAATATTTTATCCGGATTTGATTCCTCATTAAGAAATGCAATCACCTCAGATAAACTTTCAAATCCAAAAACATCGATTCCATCAACAATTGCTGCCTCATTAGCCGATTCCTTAGGAAGAATAATACGTTTAATTTCCTTCTTTCTTGCTTCAACAGCAATTGGCAATGCACCTTTGATATGACGTAAAGTTCCATCCAGGGAAAGTTCCCCAAGAAAAATTGAGTCTGTAAGAAATTTACTCGAGACAAGTTCTTCAGCTGCAAGTATTCCTATCGCAATTGCTAGATCGAAGGAGCTGCCTTCTTTTTTGATATCGGCAGGTGCAAGATTAATTGTAAATTTTTTAAGTGGAAATTTTATATCGGAGTTTTTTATTGCGGCAATTACTCTTTCACGACTTTCTCTGACTGCATTATCTGGTAATCCTACAATTATAAAACCCGGTATTTGTTTCTCCACATGTGTTTCAACTTCAACAAGGTAAGCATCAATTCCATAAGTTGCACTTGTTAGTGTTTTAGATAGCATTTTTAATCCAGATTAGTGCTTGGATGTAGTTGATAATTTAATGGGGTAAGCAATTTACCCCATTAAGATTATACAAAATTTTTTATTAAAATGTCCAGTATTATCTATACTGTCTTAAAAAATCGATTCTATCTTGCAACTGATTGAGCGGTGTTAATAATTTATCTTTGCCATAAATAGCATCTTCTCTGTTTGAAAAAGCTAATTCATAATCTTTACTCATAACAATAGCTTCTTCAGGGCATACCTCTTCACAAAATCCACAGAAGATACAACGAAGCATATTGATCTCAAATTTTTCAGGGTATCTTTCTTTTTCCCGTTCAGTTTCTGCTGCCTGAATTTCTATTGCCAAAGCAGGACATACTCTTGAACACAAACCACATGCAACGCATCTTTCTTCTCCGTTACTTTCCTGAACAAGTACAGGTCTGCCTCTGTATGATCCTGAAGGAATAAACTTTTCTTCGGGATACTCCATTGTAAATTTTGGTTTGAACATTGTACGGAGTGTAAGTGATAAACCTTTTACAATTTCAGGGATATAAATTTTTTCACCAAATGATAAATCTTTTATCCTCTTTTTAGGAGGAATATTATTATCTGACATCAAAACTCCTATTAATATTTTCTTTCTTTATTCACTAATAAACAATATTAAATTATAATTTAAATATCATTATTAAAATTGCAACCCAAATGATATTAAGCAATGACAACGGGAACATTACTTTCCAACCTAAATTCATCAACTGATCGTATCTGAATCTTGGAATACTCCATCTAACCCAGATAAAGAAAAATAATAATGCACCAACTTTGATTAGAAAACCGGTAACTTGTAAAGCCACAACTAATCCTGATGAAAGACCCAGTGTTTCTATATATGGGATCTGCCACCCACCAAGGTAAAGTGTTACAATCAAAGTGCTTGCAATTAACATATTTGCGTATTCTGCTAAAAAGAATGCTGCAAATTTCATACTGCTGTATTCGGTGTGATATCCACCAACTAGTTCTGGTTCTGCTTCAGGTAAATCAAATGGTAAACGGTTTGTTTCTGCAAACGCTGAAACAAGAAAAGTTATAAACCCTATTGGTTGAACTATTGCATTCCACATCCATCCGGATTGCGACTCAACAATTGCCATTGGTCTTAATGATTCAGATAAAAGTATAACTCCACCCACAGAAAATCCCATCGAAATTTCATAAGATATCATTTGAGCTGAAGCTCTTATTCCGCCAAGTAATGAATATTTACTTCCTGAAGACCATCCCGCAAATGTAATTGCATAAACACCAAGTGATGTTAACGCTAGTACATACAGTATCCCAATATTTACATCTGCAATTACCATTGGAATTTCATAACCCGCTATTGTAATTCCTGGTCCAATTGGTATAACAGCATAGGTAGTAAAAGCAACAAATAATGCAATAATTGGGGCAAGCGTATGAACAGTTTTGTTTGCATTATCAGGAACGATATCTTCTTTTAACAAAAGTTTAAATACATCAGCAAATGATTGAAGCGCACCTTTCCAGCCTACACGATTTGGACCAAGCCGGTTTTGTGCCCAGGCACTTATCTTTCTTTCAAAGTATACAAGATAAGCTGCAGTTAATAACATCAACACAAGTACAATAACAATTCTTATCAATAAAAAATTGTAAAAACTTATGATTGACCATAAAATATTCCAGATTGCTTCCATTAATTATTAATTCCTTATAGCCTAAATTTTTACATTGGATTTCGAATTTACTGACTTTAATTGCACACCAAGTTCGCCGATAATATCATAATCCAAACCTTTAAATACATCTATTGAATTTGCTAAATCATAAAATACTTCTTCAGCAAGGTTGTATTTTAATTTTTGTCCCATTGCTGATGCTAATCCTGTTAAAATTTTCCAACTAGATCTTGCATCATAATGTTTGCCTTGAGCCCACCTGTCATATTTAGTTCCAAACTTATCCAGACGGCTCATTGACATTCCTTCCAATGCTCTGTCAACATCAAGCGTTGCAACAGCTGGTCTAATTCTTTGAACTCTTCCAGCAAAGTTTACAAATGTTCCATTCTTTTCTGCATATGTTGCAGCCGGAAAAACTATATCAGCCAGAGTTGAGGTTTTATTAAAGTTGGATGCACAAATAATTAATAGATCAAGTTTGGAAAAAATACTTTCATATTCAGGTGAATCATTAAGTAAGTCATCTTCCAGTAAAATAAGCGCTTTTATTTTTCCTTCACGTATTGCTTTTATAATTCCGGAATAATCTAATCCGCTTTTTGAAGGCATTACTCCGGCTAATTCAGCCCCTTTTGCATTTGGAGTAACATCTTCATTTTTTAAAATATCATCACCAAATGCAGGATTAATCCTTCGCGCAAAATCCAGATTACCAGTACCTACAACTGATTTAGCAAACCTGACAGCGATATAATTATCTTCCACAGTTGCATTGGCTGAACCAAGAATTGCAATTTCATCTTTACTAAAAGATTTTAATTGAGATGCTGCCTTTGCATATGCTTCATCCCAGCCGACTTTGATTAATTTGCCATCAACTCTTATATGCGGACCATCAACTCTATCTTCAGCATTAACAAATTTAAAAGTGTTCAGTCTTCCATGATCACACATCCAATAACTGTTAACATCTTCATTGTGTCTTGGAACTAAACGTAACACAACATTATTTCTTGTCCAAACTTCAATATTACACCCGCGTGCACAACCATTGCAAATAGTGTTTGTGTAGGCCATATCCCAAACGCGTGCTTTAAATCTAAAATCACGGTTAGTTAATGCGCCAACCGGACAGATATCCACAACGTTCATTGAATATGGATTATCGAGTTGTTCACCTGGATAAGTGGTGATTGTAACCCTGTCACCTCTTTTTACAAAAGTTAATTCAGGATCTTTCGCAATTTCATCACAGAAACGTATGCAACGCGAGCAGGAAATACATCGTTCTCCATCAAACATAACATTTGGGCCAAGTTCAACCCGTTTGTCTTTATGAACTTTTTCTTCAACAAATCTGCTTTCGCCAACGCCATGCTGATATGCATAATCCTGCAATTTACATTCACCAGCTTCGTCGCAAATAGGACAATCCAGGGGATGATTGATAAGGAAAAATTCCATCACAGCATTTCTTGCAGAAATTGCTTTATCTGATCCGGTGTGAACAACCATTCCTTCTGCAGCAGTTGTTGCGCAGGCAATAACAAGTTTTGGCATTTTTTCAACTTCAACCAAACACATTCTGCAATTACCTGATACAGATAATTTGGGATGCCAGCAAAAGTGAGGTATTTCAATTCCATGGTCACGGGCGGCTTCAATTATTGTTTGACCTTGTTTAAACTCTATTTCTTTTCCATCAATATTTATTTTAGACATAATATACTCTGAAGTTTTTGCTTTTTATTTAAGCTGCTTTTTTAATTGTATTATCTTTAGAACAAATAATTATTTTACTTAATGTAGATTCATTTAATATTTCGCCGGATAATTTTTGAATATCCTCGGAGGTAACTGAATCAATTTTTGTTAAAATCTCTTCGATCGGAATAACTTTGCCATAGTGCAAAATTGAATTTGCTAATCTAATCATACGGTTAGTCGTGCTTTCAAGGCTCATAAGTGTGTTGCCTTTTATATACTCTTTAACCCGTTTTAATTCTTTCGATTTAACTTCAACGTTTCTCAGTTTATTAAACTCACGATGAACAATTTCATTTACTCTGCCGGTCTGTTTGTCATTAGTGGAGAAATAAACACCGAATGCAGATACATCTAAATAAGAATTTAAAAAAGTATTTATCTGATAAGTCATTCCCAGTTTTTCTCTAACCGCCTGAAAAAGTCTTGAAGAACTTCCATCACCTAACAAGGTAGAAAGAACTTTCAATTTATGTCTGCGCGGATCATTAAATCCATAAGTTGTTCTTCCTATAATTGAATGAACCTGCTGTATTTCTTTTTCAATATATATTTCATTAACTGATTGCTTTACAAAGTTTTTTCTTTTTTGGTTTGATGATACTTTCTTTCCGTTGAAATATTTTTCTGCAAGTGCTACAGCATCATCATGTTCAATTGCACCGGATACTGAAATAAGTAAATTATCCAAACGGTAATTAGCTTTGTGAAATTGATGCAGAATATTTGAATTGTAAGATAGAATGTTTTTTTCTGTACCGATAATTGGAAAGCTTAAACTGTGCCCATTAAAAATTGATTCTTCAAATTTATCAAATATCAATTCTTCCGGATTATCATCAATATCTTTTAATTCATCAATCACAACACCAGCTTCTTTTTTGATATGCGAATCTTTAAATACGGGATTCTGAATCATATCTGAAAGCACTGCGAATGTTTTCTTAAAATTTTCAGACAAACCTCTACCATAGTAACAGGTTTGTTCTTTTGATGTAAAAGCATTTAGATAACCGCCGTAAGATTCGATCTGATCCGAAATTTGTTTTGCAGTGCGGGTTTTGGTGCCTTTAAACAGCATATGCTCAATGAAATGAGAAATTCCATTATTACGTAAATTCTCATCACGTGCACCAATATTAAACCAAAATCCCAGTGAAAATGATTTTAAATAAGGGATGAATTCCGAGACTATTCTAATACCATTCGATAGCGTGGTTACTTTGCAATTATCCACAATTTCCATCTATTAATTATGAATTAAATGAGTTTCAAATATAGATAAAGACGATTAGGCAATCAAGAAAAGAAAAAGAAGAAAAATAAAATAGAAAAGTCATTTCGAACTTGAATTAATTATATGAACAATCTTTTAAAACTATTAAAAAGATTTTTCATTTAGATCGAAATGACTTTATCAATGAATTAAATTAAACTTCTACCAAATCCGGATATTTTTCCTGGTACTTAACAAAAAACTCACCTATTGATCTATAAGCTTTTTCCAAAATTTGTTCGTTAGGCAAAAATACTACTCTAAAATGATGTGTTCCAGGAACCTGTCCAAATCCACTGCCCGGAACAATTACAACTCCGGTTTCTTTAATTAACTCGCTAACAAAATGTGCATCGGGTTGTTTCATTTCCAATTTAGGAAAAGCATAAAATGCACCTTCGGGTTTTACGCAGGAAATCCCTGGAATTGCATTTAACATTTCAACTGTTAAATCTCTGCGGCGCGTAAGTTTTTTCATTGCTTCGGTAAGATGATCATGATTTCCTTCAAGCGATGCTTTTATTCCATATTGCTCAGGATGATTTGCGGATAATCTTGCTCGCAAAATTTTATTTACAGCTTCAATAAAATCTGATAGCACTTCTTTTCTTCCGCTTACTATACCCCAACCAATTCTAAAACCGGGAACCATATAATTTTTGGACAATCCGCCAAATGTTATGCAGGAAACATCTTTATTTAATGATGCAATTGAAATGTGTTTCTTTCCATCAAATAAAAGTTTGTCATAAATTTCATCAGCAAAAATTACAAGATTATGCTCAAGTGCAAGATCTACAATTTGCTGTAGGTTTTCTTTTGTATAGAGAGAGCCTGTAGGATTGTTTGGATTAATAAGTACTATAGCCTTTGTCTTATCATTTATTTTTGATTTAATGTCCTCAATATCCGGCAGCCATCCATTTTCTTCATCAAGATAATATGGATTTTCCATCATCTGAAGTTTACTTGCAATAGCTGTGTAAAGCGGATAACCCGGTGTTGGGGTAAGTACATTTTCTCCATCGTTAACAAGTGCTGTTAAACAGATATCAATCGCTTCACTGGCACCGGTTGTAACAAAAATATCATGAACATTTGTGATTCCTTTTCGTTCAGCTTCGGCTTCAATTGCTTTCACTGCTTCTCCAATTCCTGATGAAGGAGCATAACCATTTAAGTTTTTAAGCATTGCCTGATATGTTGCATCAACAAGATGTTTTGGTGGAACAAAATCATAAAGATTTGGATCACCGATATTTAAGTACAACATTTCTTTTCCTGTTTTTGCAACCTGATTTGCAAGAACAACTATATCTCTAACTGCGTAAGTGATGTTTTCAGTTCTAACTGCGGGAATTATTTTATTAATCATTTTTAAACTCCGTAATAAGTAAAATCTTTTTGTTGTTTAAAGTTAAAAAAATTTGTGATGAGAATCAGATAATAAATAGCAATCAATTTCCTGATCACAAATAAAAAAAAATAGACATGAAATCTATTATTGAAATCCATAGTTTTGATTTGTTAAAATTTTAAATCATACTTCTAAACAAAAAATCTAATATTATGAGCAAATTATTCACCCCATTGAAAATCAGAAATACTGAGTTAAAAAACAGAGTTGTAGTTTCACCTATGTGCCAGTATTCAAGTATTAATGGAATGCCGAATGACTGGCATCTTGTTCATTTAGGTGCCCG
>DASVGS010000208.1:0-2687 GCA_036379435.1 Ignavibacteriaceae bacterium | reverse complement strand
AATTTGAAATACTTTATTTATTTTTCTTCTTTTCCGGTACTGTTCTCGTTGCTTCACAACATCCTTTAAACGTCTTTTGATTTCATCAATACGTTTCCGAATATGTCGTTGATCCGTTTCTAATTTTGTTTCACCAGGGCCTCGTGTACCGATACCACCGCCTAAGCGGGATAAAATTAATCCCATTCCATGCAAACGTGGTAACATATACTGTAATTGGGCAAGCTCGACTTGAAGTTGTCCTTCTTTCGTTTTTGCTCTACTGGCAAATATATCTAAAATCAGTTGGCTTCGGTCAATTACACGTACTCCGAAATGATCATTTAAATTACGTAACTGTCCAGGAGACAGTTCATTATTGCTAATAACAAGCTCAATATCATTTGCTAAAATTAGTTGTTTTATTTCTTCTATTTTTCCTTGCCCTACATAAGTAGAAGGATGAATTTGTTCACGTTTTTGGACTACTACCTCTTTAACTCTCCCGCCAGCTGTATGGCTTAATGATTTTAATTCCCCTACAGATGATTCAAAATGATAGTCCATATCTGTACTTCTTTTTACAGCCATGATCAAAACATTTTCATTTGCCAAGTATAAAACCCTCTTTTCAGATAAAAATGCAGTCAATAATAGTTTTATCGTAACTACGAATATAAATATAATATATTAATTCTCAAATTGAATATCTTCTGCTTTCAATTCCAGTAAATCTTTCATTGTATAGTCATTAATACTTAACAATCTGATCGCTTGCATACGGATACTTTTTTCAACAACATTACGTACGTATCTTGCATTTGCAAAATGAGAAGTTTTGTAAGTCGTTTGCTCCCTTAGATGAGTACGAAGCTTCCATATCGCTTTATCTGAGAGTTCATATTCCCTTTCTGCGGCGATTTGAATCGCAATCTCGATTAACTGATCTAAGCTATAGTCATGAAATGGAATATGAAAAGGAAAACGGGATTTCAATCCTGGATTTAATGATAAAAACCGATCCATCTCCTCTGGATAACCGGCCAATATTAAAATAAAATCATTATGATGATCTTCCATTTGCTTTACTAGTGTATCGATCGCTTCCCTACCAAAATCTTTATGTCCACCACGAGCCAAGGAATATGCTTCATCTATAAATAATATGCCACCCAAAGCTTTTTGAACTAAACTACGCGTTTTTTGTGCTGTTTGACCAATATACTCTCCAACTAAATCCGCTCTTTCCGCTTCAATAAAGTGTCCTTTTGACAAAATATTTAATTTGTATAAAACCTTTCCCAATTCCCTTGCAATCGTTGTTTTACCCGTTCCAGGATTTCCTTTAAAAATCATATGAAGCACTTGTTTATTCACGGACAGCCCCATTTGTTCTCTTTTTCTGCTCATCAATTTTGTTGCATATATCTCTTTAATAATTTCTTTAAAATGAGTTAAACCAACAAAAGAAGAAAAATGGTTATCAATCGTTTTTAATTCTTGATTATTTTTTAAAATATAAGGTGTTTGTTTTTTATTTATTTTTTTATTCTGCTCACGTAGAATAATATTTATTTTACCATTGTCGTTGTGAATCATTTGCGTATTCAAATTATCACCCCTCGCACTTTTAGTATACGTGCGAAAGTAAGGATATGTGATAAATGCCCAGAAAAAAAGCGAATCTCAAAACGAGAAAATCGCTTTTAAGTGCCGCAAGTATGTAATCTTTTCACCGTGATGGAGATCAGATTAGTATGTACGTATCTATAAAGATTATTTAAAACAGCTGTTTACTCTTTATTATCAATTTCTATATTTTTTGACGGGGCAAATGTAGAAATTGCATGTTTGTAAATAAGTTGTTGTTTTCCTTCAGAATCTAGTAGTACAGTAAAGTTGTCAAACGCTTTGATAACCCCTCTTAGTTGAAATCCGTTTGTTAGAAAAACTGTAACCGCAACCCTTTCTTTTCTAAGCTGGTTTAAATAATGATCTTGAATATTGACTGTTTGAGCCATTCTTTCTCCTCCTCATTTTCTATCTATATTTTTAAAGAAGATCGGGTCGTACCTAGACCTTAGCTCCTTTTATAACAAGGTATACTATATTTTGTTGTTATTACATTTTCAATAGCATAGACAATCGATGGAAAAGGGTAATTGTTACTAGGGGTAATATCGAACCATTCGACGTCCATCTGGTTTTTAAACCATGTATATTGTCTTTTTGCGTAACGCCTGGAATTTCTCTTTAACGTTTCAACTGCTGTATCTAAGTCGACTTCGCCTTTAACATAAGGAATAATTTCTTTATACCCGATCGCATTCATGGATTGGCAGTTTTCATACCCTTCCTCATAAAGATAAGCTACTTCTTCAATTAACCCTTCAGCTACCATTTGATCGACTCGCTTATTAATTTGATTATACAGTGTTTTTCGATCCATTTCCAATCCAATAATAATATGATTGTAACGAGGACTGTTTTTTTGTTTTTTATGAATTTCTGTCATCGTAAGACCAGTTGTTTCATAGACTTCAAGAGCCCTAATCACCCTTCTGTAATTATTAGGATGAATTTTTTCAGCTTGTTCTTGATCGAGCTGCTTTAATTCTTCGTACAATGTTTGATTACCTTCTTCTTCTAATCTTTTCTCAAGTTTTTTTGTTATTTGAATATCTCGTTTGCGATTAGAGAAATTGTAA